>JAVZCO010000001.1:155104-455104 GCA_038874355.1 Candidatus Pacearchaeota archaeon
CTAGGACAAGATTGTACACCACTCCACATGTAATAATAAGTTCTTGTTTTAGAATTGTATGTTTTTTTACATTCTATTACAGCATTATTATAACATCTTTTTTCTCCTTCTTTGCAGAATCCTTCTGTATTTGATTTACAAATTCCTTCTTCACAAGTAGTTCCGCTAGGACAAGATTGTACACCACTCCACATGTAATAATAAGTTCTTGTTTTAGAATTGTATGTTTTTTTACATTCTATTACAGCATTATTATAACATCTTTTTTCTCCTTCTTTGCAGAATCCTTCTGTTGCTTCTTCTTTTGGTAAACATCCTTTATTTGATTCACATTGCATTCCATTCTTACAGTTAAGATTACCTGACCATTTCAAACATCCTGTATTATCTTTTTGACATATTTGATAAGCAGATGTAGTTATACATCTTATTTCTCCTTCAGAATTACAGGAATTATAAGAAGAACATATGAATTTATCATCTTTACATATCATTCCTTGACTAACTTTTTGTTGAGATGACCATTTCAAACAATTGTTTTTATCTTTTTGACATATTTGATAAGCAGATGTAGTTATACATCTTATTTCTCCTTCAGAATTACAGGAATTATAAGAAGAACACTTTCCTTCATAAAGATTTAATATTGCAAATCCTGTTATCAAATTATTTGATTTTTTATCAAAACTATCTTTTACTACATTTCCTGTTAATGAGTTCTCGCTAAGAATATTATTTGTTTCAGGTCTTTTTATAATTCCAATATAATCTTCTTCGCTAGGACATTTTTTCAATTCTGTACATGTTTTTGTTAATTCTCCTGGAATACATTGAGGTTCAGACGGCTCTGTGGTACTGCTGCCTCCACTACTACCACCACCTCCACTAGATGAAGAAATAACACAAACGCCATTACTACATACATAACCAGAATTACAACTATTCAGCCTATAATCATATTCAGTTTGATTTTCAAAACATCCAACATTATTAGCATCATATTGTATTCTATATCTGCTTTGATTCATATTATAGCCAATACATCCTACATTTTGCCAATCAGTCCAGCCAGTATAAATTATATTAGCATATAATAACCTATATTCATATTCAGTCACATTTTCACCACAACTATATAAATCATATTTTATTCTGCTTCTTGATTGGTTCATATCATAGCCAGCACAACCAACATTCTGCCAATCACTCCAATCAGTATAAGTCCAATTAGGTCCTACAAAGGTATAATTATATATTGTTTCATTTGCTTTACATCCATATAAATCATATTGAGTTGCACTTTGCTTTAATCTCATTTGATTTCCTATACAGGTATCTTCTTGCCACTCTCCAAACGTTGTATTTTGTAATATAGGTCCATCTAATCTATATTCATATTCTGTATTATTTTCATAACAGCCTGTATTATTAGCATCATATTGAGTTAAGTAACGAGATTGATTCATTTGCTCATTAACACAAGTTAAATTTTGCCATTCACTCCAAGATGTATTCATTAGATTTGCTTCTAATAATTGATATTCATAATATGTTACATTTTCCACTTCACCGCAATTATTCTCATCATATTGTGTCCAATACCTGCTTTGATTCATATCATAACCTACACAACCTATGTTTTGCCATTCAGATTTTGTTGTATTGACTAATGAAACGTTACAAGAAGATGAAACAAAATTAGCAACAACATTTTTATCAGAATTCATATTAACAACACAACTACCATTACCAGAACAATCTCCTGACCAATAACTAAAATTATATCCTTCATTCGGAGTTGCTGTTACTGTAACATTCATTCCTTCAGGATATTCATGTGAACCAATAGAAGGATTAGTCGTTCCTGCTCCAGAAGGATTAACAGATATTGTTAAGTTGTAATTAATTAAAGAACAACTAGAAGAATATGCACCTGGGCATAAATAAAATGAAAAAACACAATGCTCGTTTTCACTGCAATTTGAAGAAGCACCGCATTCCATTGGATTTTGTGGTTGGCAAGTATCTCCAAACCAAGTACAATAATCTGTAGGGCATTCTTCTTCTGTTGTATATTGCCAACATTTTGAATCACATTGCTCTAATCTATCGCAAACAAATCCATAAATATAAGGAGAGCTATTATAATATTCTTTAACATAACCTAAACAATAAGATGGGTCTGTGTTTGGCACTCCCCAACCATAACTAGAACAAATATCAGCTGGAGAACTACACCAGCCCCCGCCATCATTATACCAAAAACAACCAGCGGCCTCACATTCTGCTTGGTTATCAAAACCACAATCTTTTACTAATGTTCCGCTGCATATAGGGTCTGGGTCTACAATATAATCAAATTCTACATAACCATCTGTTACTTTCAAATCAAAATATTTCTGCTTTGATGTTAAATTAGTCAATCTTATTTTATACTTGTCAAATTTTGTTATGTAGCCGAAATCAGCAATTTTCTCGTCGCTATCTTTAAGATAAACCTCTACTTTTCCAGAGCCGTTTGCATAAATAGTTATGTCGTTTTTATTGCATAATTCTTCTTTAAACTCAACTCTTACATAATTCTCTTTAGGAATAACATAAGTTATATTGTCTAATGCTTTAACAAAATCATAAATATCTTCAACAAAATTTCTTTTCTCATCAAGATGTTCTGCCTTGCTTATCTCTATAATTAATTCATATTGCTGTTCTGATAATTTTGGTATAATCCACTCAATATAATCAATCAAGCCATTATCATTTGTGTCATAAGCATCAAAATTGACTAACTCTTTGCTTCCATCTTCTAAATATTTATATAATTTTATTTTATGTATGTTTTTTTCTTCTATTTCTTTATCTAAGAAAGTATATGCTGTTATATTAACATAATGAATTTTATCTGATCCTGTTATTGTTATTATTTTTTTATTTTCATTTATTATTGTTTCATTTGCAATAGCAGGAGGCATTTCAAATTCAATTTCATATTCTGTAGCATTATCTTGTATTATTATTTCTTTTATTTCTTGTTCGATGTTTTCTTTTTCTTCTATTACTTTTCCTAAAATTTTTTTAGGTATATTTTTTAAATATTCTATAAATAAAATAATAGGAGATTTTTCTTTTTTTAATTCAATCTCTAAAGCTACATTTCCTGTTATTGATATGTCTATTTTTTTTGTTTCTTGAATTTCTTTTTTATTTTCATCATCTTCTTGTTTAATTATTTTCTTAACAGAAATATTTTCAGCTTCAATAGGAAAAGCAAGAGATAAGTTACTTATTTGTGTTGTTTTATTTATCTTTACTTTTTTTACGAATTTAACTGGCTGACCTATTTTTGCTCCTGCTACTTGTATTGTCTCTATATTAATAGATGTGTTTTTTTCTGTTACTATAATATTAAATTCATTACTTTCTGTTGTTATATTTTCATTATCTTTTAGTTTAGCTATAATTTTGCTTGTTGAAGTTCCTTTATAATTTTTATTAGGAATGATAGTTAGAATATTATCCCTTATTTTTGTGTCTATATTTTTATTTATTATTATTTTATATTCTATCTCTTTATTGCTGTAAAAGTAGTTTGATAAATTTAAATTATATTCAGAATTTTTTTCTATTGTTATATCTTCTATATTTTTTAACAAATTTAAAGTTATTTTTTCTTCTGTTATATTATGTTCTTGTTCTGTTGTTTTTTCTTTTATTAGAATATTTATTTCTGTTGATTCTATTGTTTCATTATTATATAATAATTCTGCTTTTAAAATTCCCTTTTCTGCTTTTAAATCAAAATTTTTTAATGAAATTTTTAATTCTTTACTTCTATCATTTAAATAATCTTTACCAAATCCTTTTTCAAATAAAACATATTCTGTTTTTATTATTACTTTATTGTCTTTTATATCTAAACTTAAATATTTTTCATCTAAAGGTTCTCCAAAGATATTAACACTTCCCTTAACAATTTCTGCTGTTTCATCTTCGTTTAAATTATAAATAAAAGGATTCCCTTTTATTACCTTGCCTTCAGTAGTATATTTAGTTGTTGTTATTGCCGCTCCAGTAATAGAACTTTCCTTTTCTTTTTTTTCTTGTTGTTCTTGTTTTTCTGTTTCTGGTGGCTCTTCCGATGAAATTGATTCGCTCTTTTCTTCTTGTGTTGTTGTTTCTGTTTGTTTTATGAATTCTTCTTGCGATTCTTCTTGTGTTTCTCGTGTTGATTCTTCATTTTTAATAGGCGATTCTTTTGTTTTTTCTTTTATTTTTAGTGTAAAACTAATCTCTGGGTATATCTCTTTTGTTCCATAAAAACCATATCCTTCTCCAAAACCTTCTATATTTGTGTTTTCTATATAGTAATTTCCTTCTTTAGGTTCTTCTTTTATTAGTTCGCTTATTGGTATTATTTTTTCTTGTTCATTAAGCTTTATTTTTATAAAAGAATCTTTTGGAATTAATTCTCCTTCTTTTAAAATAATCTTCAGATTTCCTTCAATTGTTTCATTTTCTTTATAAATTGGTTCTAATTTAACTATTGCTTTTCCGCTAATTTTAGGATGATATATAAAAGAATATATCATAAATGAAATAAATAAAAATCCAAATAAGAAAAGAAGATAATTTTTTATTCTTTTTATTTTTTTTAAATCTTCTTTTTTTCCAATATATTTTTTCTTTATATCTTCTCCTTTTCTATAGCTTTCGTAATAATAAGGACCAAATACTTTATTCCCTCTTTTTATATATTTTTTATAAACCATTCTATTTCTACTTATTAAATAAATTGTATTTAAATATCTTTCTTTAGTTACTCTACAAAAATAAGATAAAGATCATAAAATAATTTATAACAATTATATTTTTATTTCCTTTTCAAAAAAGAATTTTTAGTTACTCCACATTAATTATAATCTAAATTTATTATAATCTAAAATAAAGTTTTTTGCTCTCCTTTCAATATAGCTTTTCCATAAACACCATCATAACCTGGAATAACTTTTATGTTTCCTATTCTATTATCAATTATAGCGTTAATTAATTTTTCTTCAAATTTATTTCTTAATAATTCTTCTTTGCTAACATTTAAAAGAACATTAAACTCATTTTCAAATTTATCTATTATCTCATTATAAATTTTCCAAACCTTATTAGAATTCATTTTAATTTCATATACTAGAGATATTATTTCATGCAATGGCAAAACTTTAAAAAAAGGTTTTTTACTATGAAACATATAGCTATCTTGGTCTGCTAATTGCAAAGTTCTGTTTTCTACTCCTATAGTTAGTTCTTTATTGCATTTAGGGCATATATTATTTAATTCTTTTGTTATCTCTGGGTTACAAGAAAAATTACAAAACCTATGACCATCATAATGATATTTTCCATAAGCTGGATTAACTTCTATAGTTGCATATATATTATTATTTCTTATTTGTTCAATTAAATCTTTATAATTACTAATAGGATTAAAAATAGTAGCTTCTCTTCCTAAGCGCCAAGGCCAATAACTATGACTATCAGAAAAACTTAAAATTGTTTTTTTGTTTAAAAAAGAAAATTTCCATAACATCTCTGGATCAGCAGACATTCCTGTTTCAACTGCATAAATTTTATCTTCTTGTTCTTCAAAAGCTTCTTTTAAAGAATTAAATCCAGATTTGCTTCCAAAAATTCCAAACCAAGGAGTCATACAATGTGCAGGAATTATTTCTATATCTTCAGATATACTTTTTATATCTTTAACAAAATCCTTACAAGAAATATTAAAAATCGGCCTTCCATCATAATCTCTTCTTCCTTTTTTATCTAAATACTTATTAATTTTATTAACTATTTCAAAATCAGGAGCTAATAAAACAAGATGGACTCTTCTTCCTTTATTATCTTTACTATATACTAAAGAAATTTCTCCTGAGAATATAAATTTTATATTGCTATTTTTATCTTCCTTAGGAATTAAAAAACCATTTTCTTCATATAGCTCATTTCTTATTTCTTCTAACCATTTATCATGTGTAAAATCTCCTGTTCCTAACAAATTTATTCCTTTTATTTTAGCCCATTTTACTAAGTTTTTAATTGTTAAATCTTTACTTGTTGCTCTGCTATAACGTGAATGGATATGCAAGTCTGCTATTATTTTATCTTTCATTTTTATCTCAAGAAGAAAAGATTTAAAAATGTAATCGATAATTTCTTATATGGCAATACAGCAATGTTTAGTTATAATAAAACCAGACGGATTAGTTAAAAGCTTAACAGGAAATATTCTTACTGCTTTATCTGAAACAAAATTAATTATTGTTGGAGCAAAAGTAATGAAAGTTTCTAAAGAACTAGCAGAAGAACATTATAAAAACTTAAAAGAAAAAAAACCAAATGTCTTTGAACAAGCTGTTAAGTATTTAATGGGAGAATTTCATACAAAAAGAGTTTTAGCTCTTGTTTATCATGGAGAGAATGCAATAGAGAAAATAAGAAAAATCTGTGGTTCTACTAATCCAGAAGAAGCATCTCCTGATTCTATAAGAGGAAGATATGGAAGAATAAACAGTAAAACAGGTGTTTATGAAAATGTTATTCATGCTTCTGAATCTGAAAAAGATGCAGAAAAAGAAATAAAATTATGGTTTAAACCAGAAGAACTTGTAGAAATAATTTATCCTGTTAAAGAAATAGAAATAAAAAATAGAAAAGAACTTATTTGGGCTTAATAATATAAAAAAATTTATTTTTATTTTCTTTATAAAGATTTAATCATGATTGAATTTTTTTGGTTAGATGAGATAAAATTTAAATTCTTTAAAATAATTTTTTATTTTTGTTAGAGTTTAAAGATATTTTTATCATTGAAATAAATTTGTTATCGCATTTTTTATTTTTTTAATGTATAATTAAAATATACAAAGATTAAATTTATAATAAATAATTTTATATTATAATAGAATAGCCCCTATAGTTTAATGGATAGAATACAACCTTGCGGTGAGCGAGTTCAAAGAAAAGGAGAGCTCGCGAATAGGTTGGGATCGAGGTTCGACTCCTCGTAGGGGCATTTTTAGTTCATTTTTTAAAGTAATTTTCTTTCTTCTTTAGTTATATTTTAAAACCATAAAATAAAAATTAACCAAAAGCTCTTCTATAATCAATTATATCAACAGAAGAAACATTCTTTATTTTCTTTATCATTTCTTCTACTAAATTTGTATCTTGTGACTCTGGCCAACTTATTGTAACAATTAAAGCTTTTAAACCAAAAGCAATCGGTTCTTCTTCAAATTTTTCTAATTTCCCATTATTTTTTTTTATATTTTTTTCTATCTCTGATTTTATTAATTTTAGATCTACACTAGGATTCTCTGGCAAAACTTTAATTTTTAATAATTTTCAATCTTCTTCTTTTCCTGTATCGCTTATTCCGCTTTCTGATAAAAAGAAAATTGTTTCATTTTCTGGCAAATTAGGAGAATCTATCATTTTTGCTACTCTGCTTCCTCCTTTACCTCTTCTTAAATATATTCTGTAAGTAGAAGCGTGCCCTACAATATTACCACCAACAGCTGTTGTTGGGTCTCCAAACATCATAGCAGGATTTGCCATTACCTGATTTGTAACATAAATCGCTATATTTGCTTGCTCTGCTAATTTCATTAAATTATGTAAGTATTTATTTAATTTTTGTTGTCTGTCTGCTAACATTCCTCTTCCAGAAAATTCTGCTCTAAAATGAGCTGTTAAGGAATCAATAACAATTAATTTTATTGGTTCTCCTTCTTTTATCATTTCTCCTATTTTATCTAAAAGTAATATTTGATGATCACTATTAAAAGCTCTTGCAACAAAAATATTTTTTAAAACCTTATTTTCATCTGCATTAATTGATTTTGCTAATTGTTTTATTCTTTCTGGCCTGAATGTTCCTTCTGTATCTATCCATACAGCTTTTCCATTAGCACCTCCTTTTTCTTTTGGCAGTTGGACATTAACAGCTAATTGTAAACCTAACTGCGTTTTGCCAGAACCATAAGCTCCATAAGCTTCTGTTATTGCTTTTGTTTCTATTCCTTTACCTCCAAATAAGTTATCTAAATTCTTACTTCCGGTTGTTATATAACTTATATTTTCTCTTTTTTTAGCAAATTCTAATCCATCAACAAAACTTAAATTCATCATTTTTCTTGCTGCTTGAATTGCTTTTCTTGCAACAGCTTCTCCTATACCTGCTAATTCTGATAACTCTGATGGGGACATTACAGCCAAACCCATTAAGTCGTATATTCCAGCACTTTCTAATTTAGAAGCAACTGCCGGTCCAATTCCAGGTAAATCTGTAAGTTTTAATTCCTCTTTTTCCTCAGAAGAAATATTTTCTTTTTCCTCTTTTGATTCTTTAACCATTTTTATACAAAAAAGATCTTTATTTATAAATATTACTTATTTGCAAGATATATTTTACTTTATATCTAAAATAAGTTTTTTTATTTTATTACTTTTACAAAAAATTAAAATTCTTTTTTAGAATTCAATAATCTTTAATTAAAAAGATTTATATAATAAAAAAAACATATAATTATATGGAAAAAAAAGAAAAAAATTTATTAGAAACTATTAATACAATTTCCTTTATTATATCCTTAATTTTTTTTATTATAATATTTGTAAGTTTGTTAGTTCCATTTTTTTATCCTAAAAGTTATATGTTCTTTAATAAAACTTTTCATAAAAATTTTCCTATTTTTTTTGTTATATTTATTATATCTTGTATTTTTTCTATAACTTTATGTAAAATTCAAATGAAAGAAATTAATTTAAGAAAAAAAATGAATAAGAAAAAGAATAAAATAATCCTAAAAATTTCTATTACAGAAATAATTTTGTTTATAATTCTTATTCTGCTATACTTTTTAAAATAAATTAATTAAAAAGGATAATAATTTTGAATATTACAATTAATATATCAAAAAATAAGAATATGAAAAATAAAGATTTATCTATTAAAGAACCTGTTCTTATTTTCCATGAAGATTTTATTTTAGATGGCCAAAAGAATTTTATTCCTTCTGGTGTAAAAGAATCTATTAATAAATGTATAGAATAACCAACAAAAAAAGATAATGCCAAAATTGGAAAAATAAAAATTAAAATAATAGTAACAAGCAAACAAAAAGTAAAACTATGTATAAAATCCCTATGCTTAGTAAAAAATTGTATTGGTCTTGCCATCTTATTTTTTCCTATGATAGAATATCTTATGTCAATATCTGGTAAAATGCTTGAAATTAAAGTAAAAAAGAAAAATATAAATTTATTAATATTATTTGAAATACTTCCTAATAACAATAATATAAAAAAAAGAGTTATTGTTAAATGAGTTTTAAACATCATTTTTATAATAAAAGAAAGTGGTTTTTATAAAACTAACTAATAAGAAATGTGTTATAAAACAAGTATCTTTTATTTAAGATTTTTCTTAAGATACAGTAAATTTATTTATTTCTTAAACGATTTCTTTACTTGATTCTAATTCTTGGATTAATAATTCGTTATCTATTTCTTTTAAGTCATTAATAATAAATTCTATATTATTAAATAGTTTATTTTGTCTTACATTACCAAAAAAGATAAATTCTTTTCCTAATAAGATCTCTCTTTGATATAAAAAAGAAGATTCTAAATCTTTTAGGTTAGTCCCTAATTTTTCTATGTTGTCAGAAAAAACAATTGCTCTTATAACTTCTGTTCCATCATCTAAAATAATAGATAACAAAATTTTCTTTTCTGGTATAACTCTGCCATGTTCTTCACACATATATATCTCACCAGTAGATATAACCTTCTTTTTACATTCAGGGCATACTTCAAAAAATTTCGGTTCAAATATCTGAACTATAAATGCCCTAATCATAACATTTTCCCCTATTCTTAAATCAGATATATTTTTATTAACATATTGAACTTCTGTTCTTATATTTTCTATATAATTATTACTCAGTTTTATTTCTGAAAAACCTGTAAGATGAATTTCGTTATTTCTTAAAGAAGCATTATTTATCTCTACAAAATCTCCTTCTTTTATTTCTCCTTTTTCTATTAAAGATATATGGTTTGTGTCCCATAAAACAACTTTTATATTAGACGTCTCGTCAGCTAAAACAAAATTAACAACTTTCCCTTCTCTATTATTTTTTTTATATTCTTTTACAGGGAATAACTTAATAATCTTACCAAAAGTGTTTATTTTTTTCATTCCGGGTATTATTTCATTAATTTTGTATTTTTGTTTTTCAAAATTTACTCCAAGTTCTGCGCAAATTATTTGTAAAGCTCCTTCTCTAGAAATCAGACCAGATAATTTTGCTCTTTTTGCCTCTACTAATCTATTAATTTCTTCTTCGCTTTTTCCACTTATTTCAGAAACTTTTTTTAAAATTCTGTAATAATCATTTATCATTAAACAAAAAAATTAATATAGTTTAAAAGTATTACTATATTATAAAAATATTAAAACCATAAAATAAAAATTAACCAAAAGCTCTTCTATAATCAATTATATCAACAGAAGAAACATTCTTTATTTTCTTTATCATTTCTTCTACTAAATTTGTATCTTGTGACTCTGGCCAACTTATTGTAACAATTAAAGCTTTTAAACCAAAAGCAATCGGTTCTTCTTCAAATTTTTCTAATTTCCCATTATTTTTTTTTATATTTTTTTCTATCTCTAATTTTATTAATTTTAGATCTACACTAGGACTTTCTGGCAAAACTTTAATTTTTAATAATGTTAAGGCCATATTCTTTTATTATAAGCAGGATTTAAAAAGTTATTCATCTTATCTTTTTTATGCTGAATAAGGAACAAGCACAACAAATAAAAAAACAACTTTTCTCGCAAATAGAAAATTTAGATATTAATAAAGAAGATAAAGAGAAACTAAAGAATTATATCCTAAGTTTAGATGAAAAGGGTCTTGAAGAATTTCTTATTCAAAATAATATGATAAAAAATGAAAATTTTGAAAAAAAGGGAGAGGAAAAGGAAATAAGAAGTATAAATAAAGAAATAAAAAAAGATTGTGTTTTTTGTTTAATTGTTGATAATTTAATTCCTTCTTATAAAATTGGGGAAAATAGATTAAGTTTAGCAACTTTAGAAATAAAACCAATTTCAAAAGGGCATGTTATAATAATACCAAAAAAACATTTGAATGTGGATAAAATTCCAATTTCTGCTTTTTCTCTTGCAAAAGAAATAGCAAAAAGGATAAAGAAAAGACTAAAACCAAAAGAGATATCTATAAATACCTCCTCTTTTTCTAATCATGGAATAATAAATATTGTTCCTTTTTACGGAAATGAAACTGGTAAAAGATATGAAGCAAAAAAAGAAGAATTAGAAGAATTACAGAAAGTATTAACTCAATATAAAAATAAAGAGAAAACAAAAAGAGAAGACAAAAAGGAAGACAAAAAACTAGAAAAAGAAAAAAAATCAGAAAAAGAAATTTATAAATTTCCTAGAAGAATACCATAATATTAATGTAAAAATAAAAGCAAATAAGAAAGAGGGTGTAAATGGTATCCCTTGTTTTATTTTTACTTTCTTTTTATGTTTCTTTAATAATTCTATTTCTTCTTTTGTTAAACCTTCCCAATTCGGTTTTATTATTTTTTTATTTATACTTATTTCTTCATAAAGCCAATCTCCTTCTGTTAAATTTTTTGTTTCTATTTCCTTTACCATAAGTTCTTCTAGAGATTTTGAATAAATATAAATTAAAGGAAAAATTATAAATAAAAAAGAAAAAAAAGAAAAGAATATTTCATTTATAAATAAAGAAAAAATGAAGAGAATTAAAGCAAGAATAATTGAAAAAATAAAAATAAACTTTCTTTTTTCCAAGTCTTTTTTGAAAAAGAAAAAAAATTTTTTCTTATTGCTATAAATTATAAAAAAACTATAAATAAATCCGTAAATTCCTCCAAAAAGTAATAAAGACAGAATAAAAATAGAAAATATTTTTATGTTTTCTTTAAAGTATAAAGAAAATGGTAAAATTGTTCCTAGTGCTATAAGCAATTTAGCATCACCGCCAGCAAATATTCTTGAATAATAAAAAATATTTCCTAAAACTAAAAATATAAATAAACCAATTACCCCATATAAAAAAAATCTCCATTCATCAAAAAATAAAGAATAAAATAACCTATAAGTAAGAGCAAAAATTATTAAAGAAAAATTAATCCAATTTTCTACTTCTCTTTTTTTAATATCTTGTATTATAGCCAAAATAATCCAAATGAATGCTAACAATATTAAAAAAAAATTCTTATCCATATTTTATTTAATTTTGAATAATTTATAAATTATTCTGATTATCTTTTGTTGCAAAAAAATGTTATTTATTCTTTAAGTTTTCTACTTTTTTCAAATACAATTTAATTAACAAAATAAAAAAATTTATTTTTTAAATAAGTTTTAAAATTTTTATTTTCCTTGTTCTTTTAATTTTTTATTTGAGAAAAAATATTTTTATTTATAAACGTATATTTCTTAAAGAAGTTATTATGTCTTATTTTATTAATTAATTTTTTCTCTTGTTCTTTCTTTTCCACCTCTTTTGTAAGGATGTCTCTTTTTTTCTTTGAATTTATCCTTTTTCTTTTTTCTTTTTTCATAATAGCCATATTCCATTTTTTAAATTTTTATATAGAAAATTTATAAGAATCCCATTTTTAATTTATTTTTTAATGATCTTTTTAAGTAGGACAACTAATTATATTTGGGCATTCTGTTAGAAGATTCATTAATTCGTCATCAATATTAACAAGTTGTTTATTTTCTATTTTTTTATTTTTACTCCAAGATTCACAAGTAACTATAACAGATTTCATATTTCCTTCTTTTTCCCCTTCTTCTGGGGTTAATATTTTAAAATTTATTTTTCTTTCTTGTTTA
Organism: Candidatus Pacearchaeota archaeon; assembly: GCA_038874355.1. Classification (NCBI taxonomy): domain Archaea; kingdom Nanobdellati; species Candidatus Pacearchaeota archaeon. The sequence continues at coordinate 168,075 of JAVZCO010000001.1, forward strand.
CACCATCCGTTTATGTTCCCTAAGGAATTACATGCAATTTCACATCCACTTTTTACATTATTTATGTTTTCGCTATAAAAAATATTTTTAAACCAATCACCTAAATTAAGAGTCCCTTTACCTAAATATATTATAACAATGGCAACTATTACTAAAGCAAGAATTAATCCGATCACAATCCAAATCATATTTGCATCTGCTTTCTTTTTTCCTCTTTTTATCATAAGATAATAATATTTTTTTTATTTATAAATGTTATGTTTTTATCTTTCAAAAAGATTAAATTTATAAATTATTATTAGTTTTTTAAACCATGAATCAAAAATTAAAAACAACTCTTTTTATTTTAACCTCTTTTATTACTGGTGTATATTTTGGAAATAATTTTTCTATTGATATTAAAATGAAACATAAATCAGAAGATATAACTAAGAAGGAAGATAGTAAAAGAAATAAATTAATAAATATTATTAAAGAAAATTATAATAATAAAAAAGAAGTTATTAAAACTTTTTCAGAAGAAAAAAAAGAAGAATTAATCAAAAAGTATGATAAAATTCCTTCTTATTTCCAAGAAGTATTTTTCAGTCCTAATGAAATCCCTAAAGGTTTCTATTTAATAGGGTTTGATTACCTTAATCCAAAAGAAGTGGAAACAGAATTTGGAAAGAATACGAAACTTCCTCTTTATATAGAAGATATTATTGAAATAATTTACCATAGTGAAAATGAAAATAGAGATATTGGAATCCGCGCATGGAGATATGATAATGATATAAGTCCATCAAAGGGTCTTGACGAGTATGGAGAATTTTTAAGTGGTGGATCAACTTTTTCTACACTACATTTTTTTAAATATAATAAAGATAAAGATGGGAATAATAAAAATAATATTTCAATAGCACTTCATGATAGAAGATTAGAATCTTATTTAGTAAATATGTCTCTTATTTTAAAAGGAATTTCTTCATACCCGCCTGGAGTTGAAGGTGAAGAAGAAAAAAATAGAAGAAAGGATCTAGTAAAAGAAGTCCAAGAATACATACTTAATATAAAAAATTACTCAAAAAGATTAAATTTATATTTTCCTAACGGGAATAAAGCATATGATGAATTAGAAAAATATTTAGATGAAATTGGAAAATTAAAATTTGATTAAAATTCTTTTTTAATTAATTTTAAGGATAAAAAAATGTAAGAATTTTATTAATTGAAATAAGATTATAATTTTTTTATAATCTTTATATCTTTTATTTTTTCTATTCCGATAGGTTTTATCATTTTTTCTTTATATAAGTTGTATGGTAATGCTCTTATTATCTTAGTTTCTTTGCCCCTTTTTTCTATAAACTCTTTTTCAATTTTTTCTATTTCTTTATTTTGTACTTCATAAGATATCAATAAGATCATTCTATAATTTTTCACTATAACTTCTATTTCTTTATTTTCTTGATTATAACTAACTTCTATTTCGTCATTCCTATATTTATTATTTAATTTATTAACATAATCTATATAAGAATATTTTTCTAATTGAATTTTAAAATTTTTTTCAAAAATATTTTCAAAATTTTCGTTTTCTTTTTCTTCTAAACTTATATTTTTTATTGTTTCTTCTACTAAATCTGAAAGATAAAATTTTATCAAATTTTCTTCTTGTTTTATAAAATTATTTAAATCATAATCCTCTAAAATATTTCTTTCTATTTTATTTTTAGAAATGATAAAAATAAATAACATGCTTAAAAATAATGTAATCACGAAAAAAACTATTAAAGTAACATTAATGTCTGCTTTTTTATTTTTCATTTTTTAAATAAAAACTTATTTTTATTTTTTCTTTTCCAATAATATATATTTCATTTTTCTTTTCTAAATCAGGATATTCAACTTTAGAATAATAATAACCAGAACCTCTATAAGGAAGACTAGATTCGAGGTAAATTTTTTTATTGTCTTCTTCTCCTTTTTTTATTTCAATTTTATAATTATATTCTTTTAAATTTTCTTTTAATGTATTTTCTATAAACCTCTTTTTATCTTCATCTAATTTATCAGAAGAATAATATTCTTTTATTAAATCTTTAAAAACTAACTCTTCACTTTTATAATTTACTTTTAAATTTAATATAGAAATTATTTTTTCATAATTTAAAGATTCTGTTTTTAATTTTTCTATATTTTCTTCTACATTCTTTAAAGATAAAGCAATAGTAACAATAGTGAAAATAATTATGATAAAAAATATGATGATGAATGCTATAAACCATGTTAAAGTTTCTCCTATTTGTGCTTTTTTATTTTTCATTTTATATCGCTTAGTAAAATTCTTTTTCCTTTAGCATTAGAAGATGTTAATATTATTAAATTATATAATTTATTTTCTTTGGATACATTTATTTCGCTTTTTACGCAAATTGGATAATTAATAGCATTTGCTTCTTCTTTTATTTCGCATTGTATAAACATAGATTCTGGTCCTAATATAATTTTTTTATTTTCTTGTACGACTTCGATTTTAGCACTAAAAAGTTCGCTGTTTAAAGTATTATTATTCAAATTACAAATTTCTAAAATATCTTTTTTTATTTCTTCTTCGCTCTTAGAAAAATTGAAATAATTATTTTGCAAACAATGAGAAATTTTTTTATTTAATATTTTACTATCTAAACTCCTATAATCAATTTCTTTATTTGTAAAAATATAAATATTACTTATAACTCCAACTATAACAATTATCCATATAAAAAACCACCATATTGTCATTATTTTTTCTATAGCAGTTTTATTCATTTTATTTTAAATTTGTTTTATTTTTTATCATAACTTTCTATTTTTAATATAAGATGATTATCTTCAAAGTATGTATTAATCTTAACATTATTAAAAAAATAATATGAATAATATGTTTGTGGATTTAAAGAAAAATAAACTATTCCTTTTTCATTGTTTATTTTTATTAAATTTTCTTTTTTTAATATACCTTTTTCAATTTCTTTTTCATATTTTTTATATAAATAACTTAAATCAAAATAAATTGTTGTATTGGGTTCTGCCGAATTAATTAACAAAGCAATTTCTTTTGCATAATATTGTTCATCTATTAATTTACCATTTGAAGAATTATAAACAAAAATTAATAACGTGACAAAAATTATCATATTCAAAATTAAAAAGATAATATTTTCTTCTAATAATTGTTGACCTTTTTTATTCATAGAGTAATAAAAAATCTATAATTAATAAATATTTCTTAAAAAATCAAAATAAAAAAATTTAATTAATCTATAAAAAGATTCTTTTTTATTTCGAATCGTCTTGATTTTTATCAATCTTATTTCTCTCCTTATTACTTTGTTATACAGATATAATTTTAAATTTCTCTACTGCTTAAATTCCATAAATTTTTTTATATCCTTTAAATTGATTTTATTTTTAATTTTTTTTAAACTATTTTTATTAGATCTTCTACCTTCTACTTATTTTTTAAGTGTGCCTCTAATTTTTTTCAAATCTTTATTCATAATATAAAAATTTAAGGAATGCTTTCTATATTTCCAGAGCAATAAGTATTTATTGCTTGTGGTTCATATTTTACAACTCTTACAACACTGCAACCACTTCTTGCATTTTTTGAAGATGAAGAAACGTCTCCGCAATAACCCATTGATACATGCCTATTATATGCTACATTAACTTGTTGAGCTCCTGCTATTACTCCTCCTAAAACAAAAGCTATTTTTAAACAATAAGGATTTGTTAAACAAGATTTAGTAAAACTAATTGTATTTCTAGGAGATAAAACAAAAGAACCTCCATACATTAATCCTCCTAATTTAGCTAAATTCATTAAAGAATCTGCTACTTTAGGAGCACTAATCTGCATAAAAACAATTGCCAATTGTTCTCCATTCCATTCTGGTAATTCTCCACCAAAAGAGTATTTAATTTGATCTATTGCTAAAGAGGATTCTTTTTCTGAATTAGTGTCTTCTGATAATTCTGATACATACAAAAAAGAATTATTTATTATATTGTTTTTAGTTTCATTTGAAACAAATTCTATTTCAACCTGCTCTTCCTCTTCTTTAGTTATCTTTTCTATATCTTTTTTGTAATTTATATTATTTAAAACATCAAATGATATTTTTGCGAAATCTTCTCCTGCGGAAATATCATTTCCTAACATATAGGTATAATAAGAAACGCTCTTTCCAGGGACAGCATGTGTTGCCATGTATTCTTGTACATTCACTTTTTTTATTTCATCCAAACTTATTCTTTCATCTATTGCGATTCTCGAACAAATAATACATGAAGGATACACCAATCCAAAACCATATCTTGTTGCAATAAACTGAGAAAATAAATCTAATCTTCCTTGCCCCATCATATTCCAGCATTCTAAAATTTCTTGAGAAATAACTTTTTCAATTCCTTCTTTATCTTTAACAATAACTTTTTCTACTCCTTTTTCTCCAGTAAATTCTTCACAATTACCAAAAACACTATTTGTAATACAAACTTTTTTTTCTTTACATTGTAAAGGGGCATAAGATTTGCCAGCATCTAATACAGGAAGGCTAGCAATAGTTCCCCTCATTATAACACTTTGTTTACATGCTTCTCTATCTGTTCTTTGACTTAAGTTCAAATTTATAATAAAGAATAAAAGAATACCAAAAGCTAAGATTAATAAAATTATTGCTACTAATGTAGACAAAGTAATTCCTCTTTTATTCATATTAAATTCAATAGTATTATAGTTATAAATTTAACTTTTCTATTTTTTATTCTTAAATAGAAATAAAGATTAATTAACTTAAAGGAATTCTAAAATATCAAGTCAAATTATTATCTTTTCGATGAGTTGATTTTTAATATTCTACTTAATAAAAAATCTATTTTTTTATCTTAATTACTAGTAAATAGGAATTTATTTTTTATTTATTAATAAATTATTAAAAAATCTTTGAAGTTCTGATGTTGGACCTGTATCACAAACAATAGAAATATGCCCTTCCTTATTTTTATTTATTGTGCAGGGTGTTGATTGATAAATTGCAATAACATTCTCTTCATAATTTTTATTTTTTATTACTAAGTAGTCATCTACAACTTTACATACCGCTTTAGATTCGTCTAAATAACCATTTAAAGCATTCCAAGGGTTCTTTACAGCAGAAGAATGTGGAGCCAAACATAAACAATATTTTCCATTGCAAATATTTGTTGTATTAAAATAAAAATAATAATCTTTTGGTGCGCTAATAATAAAACTTATTGATTGATTTTTTTCTTTATATACTTTAATCTTCCCCTCTATAATTTCTAAAGTAGACTTTGCTTGTTGAATTTTTGTATTCTGTATAAACATATTAAAAATTAAAATTGATAAAATAACAAGAAAAACTATACATATAATTGCAATTATTATTTTAAGAGTTTCTTCTGGCAATAATGTAGAACTTGCTTTTTTATTTTTCATTTTATTATTAATCTTATTGCAATTATAAATTTATTCTTTTTAATAAATTAAATAAAGAATATAAACAATAAGAATAAAAAGAGATAATTTTAAATTACTAAATAAAAAAGAAGATAAAAAATTCGTATACATATTTATTAGGGTTTAAACCGCAAAAATTTATACAACCAATAAAAAAGTAAAGATAGTAATCATTAAAAATATAAATATTATGTTAGTAATTTCATTTATTAGTAAAATTCTTATAATTTTTAAAAAATAAAATAATACAAATTAAAATAAGAATAAATGAAATAATGTATTTTAAGTATAATAAAATTTAAAAGATTCTTTTTATTTTATTTTTTATGAATTTTAATAAAAAAATAAATAAATGGATAGCAACTTTGGGATTAGCAACAACATTTTTATTTCCTAATCCTGCTGCTTATCCTCAACAAAAAAGATATTTGCATTTAGAAAAACCAATTTTAAGAAAAGCAGAAATAAAAGACTCTATTTTTAATAAAGTTAAAGGAACTCTAGAGTTAAAATTAGATTATAATCCAGAAAATAAAGAAATTTGTTTTGAAATCTATACTCCTGATTGGAATAAAAAGAAAGAAAATGTTGCTGATTTGGACAAAGAATACATAAATATAAGAGACGATTCTAAATTTTATATGATATGTAAAAGAGAAAATTTCGAATTTGATTATATAACATCAGAAGGTTATTTTATAGAATTAGATAAGAATAGAAACTCTTTTGGGGAATGGAAAAAATTAATAGATTTCGAAAAAAATCCTGATGCAAAATTAAAAATTCTTATAAGAAAAAAAGCATTATCTAATTTCATAAAAGAAACAAAAATTCCTAATTTTATACCTATAATAACAGAAATTTTGGAATATTCTGAACTAAAAAAAGAAGTTGAATTAGAAAAGATAGCATATACTATAGGAAAGGATTATGAAGTCAGAGAAATTGAAATAGGAACAGCAGAAGGATTATTTGCTACAAGAAATACTGCTGTAAAGATAAATATAAAATTAAGAACAAATCCAGAAACAGAGAAAAAAACTATTTTATTTTATGATATAAAAATGGGCTCTTCAGGAAGTCCAATAGCTTCTTTATCTGCAAATGGAGAAATTAGTTTTATTGTTCCGGGTGAAAGAGAAAGAAAAGTACAAGAGCAAACACTTGATGATAAAATATTAGCAACTTTGACTGATTATGAAGATAAAGAAGAATGGCGTAAGTATTTGGGAAGAATTCCATTATCCATAAAAAAATATTTTTTTCAAAAAGAAGATATACCAAATAATTATAGATTAATAAGTTTGTGGTATTCTTCTGGACTGGGAATGAAAAGATATTCTGAATTAAAAGAAATTTTTAATAAAGAATTTGATGTGATTATGATTTATGAAGATATAAAAAATAATAAAAAGGAAATGTCAAAAGAATCTATTTTTATGGTTAGAATGATAAAATATTATAAAGATTTAAAAGAATCAACTTTTTATGAAGATGTTGATATTAGAGATGAAATATATGAAAATAAAGAAGATGGAATTGTTATAGAACTTTTAAATAGTTGGGGTAAAGATGTTGAACACATAAAAGTTTCTCCAGAATATTTGAAAAGATTAAGATTAGAAGAAAATAAAGAGAAATACTCTATAAAGAGAAAATTAGATTAATAATTTTAAGTTATATCATTTTTTTTATTTCTTAAAATTCTATCATAGACAGCTTTTGCATAAGATATTCTTTTTTCAGTAGAGCAATAATCAGGATGGCACCTTTCAAATTTATCTTGAAAGGAAATTGTAGCATCTCTAACATTATTTTGGTATTTTAAATGATAATAAGCTTCTTTTTCAGTTCCTAGAAGTTCTTTTACTAAAAAGTTTAATTGACATAATAATACTTCCTTCTCTATTTCATTTGTTCTTTGACCTTCTGGAGTTTTTGTTTTCGGACAATCTTTTAATAATGCATCTTTTCTCTCGTTGTGCCATTGTGCTAATCCAATAGAAGTACATTTATTATTTTTACAATCCCCTTCTAAAAAAGGGTCTAAATTTGATTCTTGGATTAAATTTCCTATTATACCCGCTATTTGTTCATCTGTTAAGGTTATATTCTTTATATTCTTAAAATATTCATAAATGAGATCTACTTTATTTTCATAGTTAATATTTACACGCGTTGTTTCCACAGGATGCTCTAAAAAGTTTTTTATATCGTTTTGTAAACTATATTTTTCTCCTTCTCTTGTTTTTTCTTCATTCTCTCCCATACAAAATTGATAGATTTAACTTATATTTTTATGATTGGCCCAAACTTTAGTAATAAAGAATTTTCTATTTCTAGATCCTTTTAATAAAGATGGCTTATTTTTAATAATTTATAAAGATACTGAAAAAGAACAGATTTATAATAAACATTCTATTATAAAAATAATTAAATATTCTAAAGAAATTGATGAAAAATTTATAATAGATGATATTGAAGATTTTGGAAGTAGTGTATTAATAAATAAAAAAGAAAGAATGATAGTAGAATTGATTAATCGAGAAGAAGAAATAATAACAAAAAATTATTTAAAAAAATTTGATCTAGAAAAAATTAGATAATATAAATTAAGTTATTTTATAAACAGCTCTTAATTTCTTTATACTTTCGCTACCAAAATTTACAGGTTTTTTATAACCAGAATCATGAATAAATAAAACTTTTTTTGTTTTTGGATCGTAACCATTCAAGATAACAATATGATAACCGCTATTAGAAACCTCACTTCTAAAAACACCTATATAACCTGATTTTAATATTTCATTAATTTGTTCTTTATTGTTTGTATTTATTTCTCCATTTATCAAATAATCATAAATTTTTACCCCTCCATTTTTTAATATCTCTTTTTCTAATAGAGGAACAGAATCCCTTATCTCTATATTAATTCCAGCTTCTCTTAAAATATTACTCACAAATCTAGCGCAAACAAAATCTTTACAATTCCTTGCTTTATCCTTACAACCATATCTTATAGTATCTTTACCAATATAACTATTCGCTATTCTAAGAATATCTCTACTCTTTCCTTCTCCTATATTAGAAGCAAGATAATCGTAAGAAGAGGGATCAATTTTATAGTTTCTATCCTGAAAAAAAGTGAATAGATTTAATAAAACATTTCTTATTCCACTTATTTCTCTTTCTTTGTGTCTTATTATATTATAGAAAGCTTCTGCATATTCTATTCTTTTATTTGTGTTACAAAGTTTCGAATTACATTTTTCATATTCATTTTGGAATAGAATTGTTATATCTCTAACATTCTTCAATTTTTCCATTCTCTTTAAAACTCTACTTTTATATGGTTCTTTATTTAACTCTTTATTCAAAAAATCAAGTTGACAAAAGATCATTTTTAATTTTATTTCATTTGTTCTTTGACCTTCTGGAGTTTTTGTTTTCGGACAATCTTTTAATAATGCATCTTTTCTCTCGTTGTGCCATTGTGCTAATCCAATAGAAGTACATTTATTATTTTTACAATCCCCTTCTAAAAAAGGGTCTAAATTTGATTCTTGGATTAAATTTCCTATTATACCCGCTATTTGTTCATCTTCATATCCCAAATCTTTTAAGTAGTAGTAAATAATTAAAGTTTCTTCTTTCAAAACTGTATTTTCTTTAAGTGAAGAAATAAAATTTTTTAAAAAATTTATATAATATTCTACTTCACTTATTTCTTTTTCTGTTTCTCCTTCTCTTGTTTTTTCTTCATTCTCTCCCATACAAAATTGGTATTGCCATTTTCTATAAATCATTTTTATTTTTTGTGAATATTCATGCCCTATACTCTTTAAAGTTTCTTCTGTTTCTCGATTATGATAATTTTTTCCTGTTTTATATATAGAAAGAATACAAGTGAATTTTTCTTCTTCTGTTATTGAATTATAACATTCTTCATATTTTTCATTTTTGTTGTCAAATGCATTCCTTAATTCTTCTCCTAAATTTTTTATTTCTTCTTCATTCGTATTAAAATTTTTTTCATTGATTATGGAAATTAAAAGTGCTTTAAAAGATTCTTTATTCATAATTCTTGGATATTCTTTAACAATATTTTCTACTAAAAACTTTAAAGATTCATTTTCGTAATATTTTTCTATTTCTGAAGGAGATTCTCTTATAATGTATCTATCATCACAAATAAAAGTTATCAATGGTCTACATAATTTATTATCTAAAGAAAAATAAGAATTATGTATTCTTCTTAAAATATCTACTTCTGTATAATCGAGTTTATTGTTATAAGATAAATAATAATTATCTATTTTTATTTGTTTTTGATTTGAAAGATATCCTACATATAATTCTCTAAGAAACTTTCCACCTGCTTTATAAATTTTATTATCTTTTATATAAAAATCTGTTTTTATTTCTTTATTATTATCATAGATATAAATAAAATCTAACTTAATATTTCCAACATAATCCTCTCCAATACAAATTCCTAATTTTGCATATTCATCTTTCGTAACATTTATTAAATGATCACTTTCGTTATAAGGTAAATTTTTAAAAAAATCTATTATTTGTGGTCTTGTTAAAAGTATTATAACAAAAACAATTACTAAAATTATTAAAACTAAATAAATAGTTTTTTCCATTGATTGCTGAACCATTTTTTAACCAAATCTAAATAAATTTTTTAAATTTATAACCATCCCTTTTAGTTTTCCGCTTAATATTCCATAAGCAACAAGTACTAAAAACAAAAATATTAAAATTAAGATTATCTTTCCTAAAAAATCCATCTCTAAATCTGCTTTTTTTATTTTTTTCATTTTATAATATTTGAAAATATTTTTTTTATTGCAAAAAAAGCGATCCCAAATAAGATTATCCATAATAATATAATCAATATTTTTTTTAATCCTTGACTTTCTTCTTCTGCTCTTTTTTTCATTAGATCATTAAATTTTTTAATATTATAAATTTATCTTTTTATCTTATTATTTAATAAGAAAGTTATAAAATAAATTAAATAAACTTAATAAATTAGAAATAATTTTTATAATTTAGATTATCCTAAATTCATCGCTGAAAGTGCAAATGAAGACAATAATGATAAAATTAATATCGCCATAAAAGCTATAATAAAATACATTATTATTCCTCTTTTTAAATTCTTTCCAGTTTCATTAACAATTCTTAACTTATCATATCCATTTTCTATTGTTACTAAAGAATATGACAAAATAAAAGTAATTTCAATAATATATATTCCTATTACTATTTGTAAAAAATAAGGTGGAATCATAGCTTGTAAATTAAATATACTTAAGATATTTCCAAACCCTCCAATTGCTTCAGAAACTTCTTCGGCTCCTATGCCAGAAATTGAAATATTTAATTTTGTTAATATATTTGTTATCATTCCTGTTAGCCCAATAATAATTCCTGCTAATAATGGTGCTAAAAATGTCATATTACTTCTCATGTCACTTGTTATTTCTGCTAATAAATCCTTTAATCTTTCTTCTATTTTTTTTACATTTTTTGTATACTCACTTATAGACATTAATGAAGAGGCTGCTATTTTTAATCCTTTTTTTACAGATTCTATTAAAATCATCATAGATGTTGCGATTAAAGCTGATGGATAATAAATTATAGCACCCCTTCTTTTATTAAATATGGCTTCTTCTAAATTCATACCTAACTGATGCATATTTTGATTTACTATATTAAAAAATCCTTCTGTTGTTTGTCCTTTAACTGATTTAGCAACGTGTGAAAAAGCAATTTCTGCCGGCATTCCATCTCCTAATCTATTACCTAACTGGAATAAAGAAGAAGCAAATTCATCTTCTAATTTTTTACTTTTCTCTTTTGCAATAATTAAATCTTTTGTTTTTCTATTATAAGCAAAAGAAAAAAATATCCCTATTGATAAAGGAATAAATAAACTTAAAATTAAAGCGATAATACCAAATGGTCCTGTTTTTGTTTTCCCAACATTTTTAAAATCAAAAATCTTTAGATCTTCAAATCCAACTAACCTAAAACCAATTTCTCTAAAAGTGTAATCATTTTTTAAACCTAAATTATTAATAAAATTAGTTTGAAAAATAAATGGTAAAAAACCAATCATTAACAGAGGAAGAATAAGGAAAAAAGAAATTAGAAAAGGTTTTTTATCTATAAATTTTTTATAATCTTTATTTAATTCTAAAAGTTCTGTTTCTCCATAGCCACCTGGTCTTTTATAAAGAATTTCATTAGACATAAAAAAAACAAAAAAAGGAACTATAACATTAAAAATAAAAAACACATGATACCATTTTATTATTCCTGCTAACATAGTAGAAGCTAAAGGTAGCAAAGCAATTGCTAATGTAGGAAGTATTATACCTAACATATAAATATTTGTTAAAGGACTTCTAATATCTCTACTATACTTCAACATTTTATCATAAATACCATCTAAAACAACTTGTAGAGCTTTTTCTAAAATAGTAATTCTTCTTGTTTCTTCTATCTCATATAGACTTGATTCAATTAAATGAAAAGCTTCTACAAATTCTATATTATCATCTTTCCAGGTTTCTAAATAAGCTTCTAAACTTTCCTTAAGATTAGAATATTTTCCTATTTCAACATCCCAAAAAACTTTTTTTAAATCTAAAGATAAAGGAGGTTGTAAATGTTTAGCTGCGAAAGAAATTGCTCTTTCTAAATTACTTGTATGTTTCATATAAGCAATTATGTACAAAATACATGGAACCATTTGAGAAGAAGTTTTTAATCTTCTTTGATTTGCTAATCTATTTGGAGTTGTATAAAAATAATAAAACAAAAATATAGAAAAAAGTAAAAAGAAAAATAATAAAATAAATGGAAAGACATCTGTTAATAAAAAAATCAAAATGCTTAATAAAGTACCGAAAAAAAAAGTTAAAAATAAAGAGACAACAGATAAAGAAGCAACTTGTTCTGGTGTTATGTCTAATCTTGCTTTTTCTATTTCTTTTTTTATTTTTTCATAATCTTTTTTTGAAGGTTTAATTTTGACACTATTACCAATTCCTTTACAAAGTTTCTCAAACCAATTTAATTCATAATACATCTCTTCTTTAAATTTTTTGTAATCTCTACTAAAATCCTTATAAGGTATAATATCTGATCTTATCTCTTTTTCTATTTTTGCTCCATATTTTTTTAATATATCCTCTACCTTTATTTTTTCCATTTTCACCTCTTTTTTTATTTAATTTTATTTATTTTTTCATTTTTTTAATTTCTTTTTTCATCCATTCTTTAACTAAAGGTAAGACTCTTTTTGATTCTGGTAATCCTATTTCTTCTTTTATTTTTTCTGAAATTTCATGAAAAATTGTATTACATTTAAAATTAAATTCTGCTTCTAATAAATCTTGTATAGAAGTTTTTTTATACATATTTAATATTTCTTCTTTTATTTTTGCCCTTAATAAAATATTATCATAAACCGCATCCCAATTTCCTGCCCATCCCTTAACATTAGCCGCTATACTTTTTATTATTTCTGAATCACCATTTATTAATTCGTCTGTAGCTTGTAATTCGTCTTTATCTGGGTTATATTTAAATAAATCTACAAAACCTTTTTCTTCTAACGGATCTTTAATCCAATGTTTTCTAACCTCACTTATTTGTGTTATTCTTCTCCAAGACCTTATTCCAGAAGGAGATTTAATTAAATTAGCCACAACTATTAAATCCGTTGCTTTAAAACTTGTTACAGGAACTTGTAGATCATTAACTACTCTATCAAAAACTCCATAAGGAGAAGCTCCATGAATTGTTCCTGCAACTACATTTGCTAAAGCACCAACTCTCATAGCTTCATATAATGCTTTTGCTTCTATGCTTCTTACCTCTCCAACTATTAAACAAGAATCTCCTAATCTTAAACTAGTTCTTATTCCTTCATCTGCTGCAACCTCATTACTAGATTGTAATAAAGCTGATCTAACTTTCATTCTTAAAATATCGTACCCTAATTTTCTTAATGAATCTACAGGTAATTCTAAAGTATCTTCAACAACAATAATTCTGTATTTAGGTACTATTTCAAGCATTAAACTACCTAACAAAGAAGTTTTTCCTGCGCTTCTAGTTCCTGCTACAAGTAAAGTTCTTGCCCCATCAATACAAAAACTTAATAATCCGGCTGATAAAGAATTTATCATTTTGTTTTTCATAAATAATGTTAAAGTCCATGGTTTGTCTCTATGCCTTCTTATAGAATATGCTAATCCATATGGTGATAAAGGTTGTTGTATAACAGCTATTCTAGCTCTAGTTTCTCCTAAAAGTAATTCTGTATCTAATATAGGATTTGCTTCATCTAATGGTCTGCCAGATAGCATTCTAAATTTTGCTGCCCAGCTATCTGCATCTTCTTGGCTAGGAATTATATTTGTTAAACATTCGTCATATTCTTGATGCCTAACAAAAATATTATTTTGAGATATAGGAGCATTTAAAACAATATCTTGCAAATTTTCATCTTGTAAAAGAACTTCTATTAAACCAAAACCTATAGTATGTCTTATTAATATCTTCGCTAATTTATTTAATTCCAGATAACTTAAATTTATATTTTTAGAATTAGCTAATTCCTGAATTAAATCTTTAGCAATATTAAAAAAAGTTTGTCTTGTTCTTTCTAAATCAATAAATTCTTCTGCTTTTGGTTGATGCTCAATTAAAACGTTTCTAGCTAAATTTAAAAGCATTTGATGATCTTCATTAAGAATATATTCTGGAGGTGTTATATGATAAATGTATTTTGGTTCGTTTATTTTTTTTAATATTGTAACATGAGCTTTATCTTTTTCTTCTCCTATTTCATATTCATCTATTATTTCTGCATCTTCTGGAAGTTTTAAGATTAGTCTTGTAAATGTAAAATTTGGTATTATTTCTGGTCTAAAGAATCTTTTATATATCTCCCTATTATTAAAAGAATATTCTTCTATATATTTTTGTGCCTCTTTTATTAAATTTGTTCCTTCTAAAAGAAGAGTTATTTTTTCTAATAATCTTATATAATTCATCAAACAAAATTTACATTGATATGTTTTTTCTAAATTATTTCTTTGTTCTGACAGGATTTTTTTAATAAAAATATAAGCTCCTATTGGATCTTGTTTTAATAAATTAATAAAATTATTAACTACATCATATCTTTTTCCTAAACATTGCTGACAATTAAGAACTAATCTTCCTGGAGATAAAATCCTTTCTTGTTTTACTAAATGTATATAGATTCTTGCTATCTCATTTAATAAGGATATTTGATTAAAATCATAAACATAGTTTCTTTGTTGAACAAAAACTATTCTTGAAATTTTTGGATTTTCTATTAATAAACTTATTGCTTTTTCCATAGACTCTTTATTTTCAGAAATATTTGGAATAAGAGAAGAACCCATATAGTTTACATAAGCTACATCTATTCCAGTCTCTCTTACAATTTCATAAGAATATAACGGAGTACCTTTTTTAAATAACATCTTAATTTTTAACAATTTTTTTATAAAAAAATAAGAAAATTGAGTATTAAATATCTTTCTAAATTTATACTTATTAGATAAAATTTTTATATTTAAGACATCTTATATTTAAAAAAATTTTATCATCTTATAAATTGAAATTTATTTTGATTAAATAAAATGAAAAGAATTTAAAAGATAAATATTTTAAACCCATTTGTATATTATACTTTTATAAAAGGGGATTAAAAAATGGAAGAAAAGACTAATAATTTTATAACTTCTATAATTTCTGATTTTAACTTAAGAATATCTGATATAGAAGAAAAGCAAAGATTATTAAGAGATAGAATTATATTAGTAGGTAAAAATATTATTGAATTAAGAGAAGAACAATCAAAAGAAATGACCGAAATAAAATTAAGATTAGAAGAAATAGAAAAATCTGTAGAAAAAATAAAATCTGCTTTGCTAACATTAAGTAATGAATTAGAAAAAAAAGCTAGAAAATCTGAACTTGAAATAATAAAAAAGCAAATAAAAATGTTTGAGCCTTTAAAATCAAAAGAAGAATAAAATGACAATAATAGATCAAATAAAAAAAATGAGAGAAAATGGGATGACAGAAATGGATATTATAAAAAAATTACAAGAAGCGGGTTATTCTCCATTAGAAATAAATCAAGCTATAGAGCAATCTAAAATAAAAGCAGCAATTTCTGATTTAAATTCAGATTTACCTCAAGAAGATAATTTTGATACAGAATTGATAAAAAATATGCAACAAAGTATAATGGAGCAATCAAATGAAAATAATTTACCTCTTTTACCACAACCGGATCAGCAATTACAAATTTCAGAAAATATCCCAGAAGAACAATATGAACAACAATATCCTATAGAATCTATACAACAACAAGAATACTATCCTCCTCAAAACTATTATCAAGAGCAATATCCTATTTACCAGCCATCTTATAACGAAAATGTTAATGAAATAATAGATCAGATAGTAGAGGAAAAAATAAACAAAACCAGAAAAAAAGTTATAGAATTAAATTCTTTTAAAATACTAGTTGAAAAAAAAATAAGAAATATAGATGTAAGGTTAAGAAAAATAGAAAATTTTATTCAGGAATTAGAAATAAAAATTCTTGGCAAAGTAAGTAGTTATGGGGAAAATTTACAAGACATCAAAAAAGAAATGGAAATGATGCAAGATTCTTTCAGTAGTGTTTTGGAAAGTATCAAAAATTCTTTAGGTAAGGAAAAGAAGAAGAAATAGATTATTTTTTTGTTAAAATCCAAGAGACTACCACTACTACTATAACTAAAATTATAAAATCAAAAATTTTTGTATTTTCACTTATTGTTGATTTAAGTTTATCTAAAAACATAAAATTAGAAAAGACCATATTTGCTGAAATTAAAAAAATTATTATTAAAACTATAACTATAAACCAAACAATAGATGGTTTAAAAACAATTTCTGCTTTTTGTTGACTCATTCCTATAACTAAGAGTATAAAAAATATACAGATAACAAAAACAACTACCCATGGAGTTATAGTTTGAATATATTCTTTCGGCTTTGTTGTTGTTGAAAATATAATTGATATGATAAAACTAATTAAAAGATGGGCAAACTTATTTTCTCCAACAATTTTTATTTTTTCTAATATAAGAAAGATTATTATAAAAACAAATAGAAACATAAATAAAGGCATAAAATATTCAGCAAAGGAAATTTCAAATACCATCATATAAGATAATTTTTTTTTATTTAAAAGTTTTTTGTTTTCAAAAATATCTTAAATTAATTGTAAGGCAACATTCCTCTTATTGTTCTTTTCATTATTTTTTCTGCACTAGAAGGAAAAGAACATTTTTATTTTTCATCTTTTTTTCTAATAACAAGAACAATAGCAAAAATTAATATACCAGCAACAAGAGTAACAGCTCCATATCTTTCCCACCAAGATTCAAATTCAGAATAACCCATATAACCTGTATCTCTAAAAGCATTTATTATAACAATTAGAAATATTACACCACCTATAATTAAAAATAAAGATTTTTGCCATTTGCTCCCTGTTTCAACAAAAGCTCCCAATAAAATTAAAGCAACTATTAAAACTCCAAGGCCTTTTCCTAAGTAAGGAAATAATTTAGAAAAAAAGATTGGAACTGCATCATATAACAAAGATAATAAACCTATAGCTAAAGATATAATTAAAGCAGCTCCTTTATTTTCTTTAAATAAGGACAAATTTGATAATATAGTGTATACTAAAGCAAATATTAATAAAAATGGCAAAACATAAGAGAAAAATCCTAAATCTGCTAAATCATTTAAAACATCTGCAATAGATGTGCTACCTGCCCATTGCAATAAGATTCCTAACATATTCCAAATAATATTTTTTAATTTAAATATCTTTCGTTTATTAGTTTTGTAAATTTAAGAATTTATTTTTCATTTATTTTTTTAATCTTATTTTATTAATAAATTAGTAATTATCTTTAATTTAAAGTATTAAAGGAATAAATTTATATTCTATTTTTTCTCAAGAAAGATTTTCTATTTTAAATTTTATACCAAGAAATGTTTTTTATTTCATTCCTTTCCTTTCATTTTCCAAACACTTATCATAGCAACAATTATTGCTATAATGAAAATAAGATTTGTTAAAACTTTTTTCCCTTTTTCTTTACTAAAAAAATCTATAAAATTATCCCAGCTATTTGTTATTTTTAATAAACTTATAGCAACAACAATTATTGAAATAAAAACAATAACAGAAATAGCACCTCTTGGTAATTTTATTTCTTTTTCTTGCTTTGCAAAACCATAAATTATTAAAAAAACTAATAAAATAACAACCATAACAGCTAAAATTGGCATTAATTTTACTACAATAATTCTAGATTCAGGAAAAGATACTAATAATAAACCAATTACTAAACCTACCAAAGCATTTACTTGTTTTTTTCCCTCACCTAGAATATTTGATCTATCTAGTATAGCAAAAACAACAGAAAAAACAAGTATAAAAGGTAGAATAAAATCTTGAAAAATAGGGGAACTTAAAATTGTTTCTGATGCCATTATTTAGATTAAAAAGATTTTATTTTTTAATAGGTTTCTGATAATTCTTCATTAGATGGTATGTCTATTTCTTCTCTTATAGGTAATACTGTTTTACTCATAACAAAAACATCTCCAATTGACTTAACAAAACTATGAGGTGCTATCAAACCTCTTGCTCCTCCAATCATCCTTGAAATTTGGCTGTTAACTCTAACTTTCCACCCATCAATTTTATTATCTACTAAATTTGCTTCTTCTATTTGGCCAATAAAATCTCCTGCATCAGTAAATACATTCTTTCCTAAAACTTCTGAAATTCTTTTTATTTTCATTTTATATCTATTTAATTTTATATAATCCTAGTTTATATAGTTTTCTATTCTGAGTTTTTAAATTTATTGTTTTTCTTTTTTATTTTTTCGGTATTTATTATAATAATGTTTTTTATTAATTTATAATTTTTTATTTTAAGATTTTTTTCTATTTATTATTTCTTATTATTTAATATTACAGTTTATATTTTTTAAAGAAAAGATTTATAAGAAATAAATTATTAATTGAATTATGTTTAGATTAAAGGAAATAATAGTAATATTAATATCCTCTTTATTAATTGCTTTTCCATATTTTTTAAGCAAAAACTTATCCTTTATCTTATCCTTTGTTTTTGCCTTAATTGTTTTATTTGTTTATTTTTTAACAGAAAAAATAGCAGCATATTATTTTGAAACAGCATCAGAAATAAAATTTTGGGAAGAAAAAAGATATGGTTTTTATGAAAAATCTTATTTTAAATTTGGTGTTCCTTATGGAGTAATCTTATCTTTTATACTGCCTTTAATAAGTTCTGGCTACTTTAAATGGTTTGCTTTAACTCAAACTGAATTAAAAGAAAAAAAGTCAAGAGTAGCAAGAAAACACTTTTTTTATAGTTATCCCAAGCTTACAGAATGGAATATTAGTTTAATATGTGGCATACCAATAATTTCTTTATTTTTTTTGTCCATTATAATAAAAGTCATATCTAATTTCTTTCCAATTCTAACTATTTTACCAAAGATAAGTTGTTATTTTGCTTTATTTAATTTATTACCAATAGGAAATTTAAATGGAATGAAAATTCTTGCAGGTTCTTTTAAATTTTGGTTATTTTTAGTTTGTTTAACTTTTTTTAGTTTAGCTTTTGTTATTTTGTTATAATTATCAGATTATATTTCCTAAAAATTTTAATTATAAAAAATTTTTAAATAAACTTTTTAATTTATAACTATCTATATCTTTTAACATTAATTCTTTTACAATATTTTTTCACAGGGCATATGTTACACTTGGGTAAAATTGGCAAACAAATCTCTTTTCCAAATAAAATGATTATTGTATTAAATTCTTTCCAATATTTTTTCGGCAAAATTTTCATTATTTCTTTTTCTGTTTCTTCTGGATTTTTAGTTTTTATCCATCCCAATCTATTGGGAATTCTATGACAATGCGTATCTATAGGAATATAATCCTTGTTATAAGCAAATGATAAAACTATATTTGCTGTTTTTTGCCCTATTCCCTTTATACTTAACAATTCTTCTTTTGTTTCTGGAACTTTTCCTTTAAATCTTCTTAAAATTTCTTTAGAAACTTCTTTTATAGTTTTTGCTTTTTTTCTATAATAACCAGAAGAATAAATTAATTTTTCTAATTTTTTTATATCCATTTTTAAAAATTGTTTTGGAGTTTTTGCTATTTTAAATAACTTTTCTGTAACTTTTTCTGTATTTTTATCTTGTGTTCTTAAAGAAATTAAGCATGCTATTAAAACCTGAAATGGTGTTAAATTTTTTGATGTTCTCCTCAATGTTGGTTGTCTTTTATTTTTATATCTTTTAAGAAGAATATTCATAACTTTACTTATATCTTTTTTATTATGACTTAACATCATTTATTATATAATAAATTATGATTTAAATTATTATTGAAAAATAAATGTTTAAACTAAAATAAGAAATAAGATAGTTTAAAGTATTTAAATATAAAATCATTTATAAGTTAAATGAAAAAATCAAAAAAATATAATATTGGTTTGTTTTGGAAAGGAAAAAAGCAACCTTTATCTGTAAGACTTAAAAATTCTCTTTCTTTAAAAAAAGCTTATCTTGAAGGAAGGCATAAGAAAGTATGGTCAGGAAAGCATTTTTCTAAAGAACATAAAGAAAAATTAAAAAGAAGTAATATAAAAACATGGAAAAATAAAGAATTAATTAACAAACATAAAAAAATAATGAAAAAAAGATGGAAAAACAAAAAAGAAAGAAAAAAACATTCTAAGATAATGAAAAAAGTTTATGAAAATCAGGAATTAAGAGCAAAAATTGCTTTGAAGTTAATAAAAATAAAAAGAAATCTAGAAGAGATAAAAAAAGCGAAACAGAAAGCAAAAGAGATTTGGAAACAAAAACCTTATTTAAAAGAAAGATGTAAAAAAGCTTTGGAACTTTATTTATTAAATTATAATTTAAAAAAACTTCTAGGAAAAAAAGAAAATATAGAGAGACTAAAAACTCTTTCTGGATATGTAGTCAAAAGCAAGTATGAAAAAAATTTAGCAAATTTTCTCTATTTAAATAAAATAAACGCAAAATATGAGAGATATGCTTTATTTTTTCCTGAAATGTTCTGTGTTCCTGACTTTTATTTACCAAAATTTAATGTTTTTATAGAAGTTTATGGCCAACACCCAGATGCAGAAAGAAAAAAAAGAAAGAAAATTAAAGTTTATAAAAAATATAAAGTTCCGGTAATAGAATTGACCCCAAGTGAATTTAGAAATTTAAATTATTTTGTTATATCAGAAATAAAATCAAAAGAAATGATTAAAAAAGCAAGAAATTTTAATCTTAAAATTTGGACAAATCCTTTAAACAATGAAATAACAAAGGAATTTAAAAGAAAAAATCCTTCTTTATTTAAAGAATATCTAAATTCTTTAGTAAAAAATAAATTATAAAAGATATAAGATGGAAGAGGAAAATGAATTAAAAGAAGTGAGAAAGTATTTGGTTTCTATTACACCAAGAGATTATCAAGAAAAGATATTTTTAACTGCTGTAAAAAATAATACTCTAGTTGTTCTGCCTACTGGATTAGGAAAAACTTTAATTGCTCTAATGCTATCTATACATAGATTAATAAAATTTCCTAATTCAAAAATTTTGTTTTTAGCCCCAACAAGACCTTTAGCAGAACAACATTATAATTATTTTAAAAAATATCTTCCAGATTTATTTGCCGATATGATTTTATTTACAGGAAAAATAAAAGCAGAAAAAAGAAAAGAGCAATGGCAAAATGCAAATATAATTTTTTCTACTCCACAATGTATTTCTAATGATATAAAAAATAATTTGTATTCTTTACAAGAAGTTTCTTTATTAATAGAAGATGAATGTCATAGATGTATAAAAAATTATTCTTACACTTATATAGCAAAAAAATATAAAGAACAGGCAAAAAATTTTAAAATTCTTGGTTTAACTGCGAGTCCAGGAAGCGAAAAAGAAAAAATAAGAACAATATGTCAAAATTTAGAAATAGAAAAAGTTGAATTAAGAAATAGAGAAAGTGAAGATGTTAAGCAATATTTACAAAAATTAAAATTTGAAGTTATAAAATTAGATTTCCCAGAAGAATTACAAAAATTAAGAAACATATTAAAAAAAGTATATGATAAGAAAATAGAAGAACTTATCAAAAGAAAATTATTGTTTGGCAAAGCTACAAAAAAGAATTTATTAGAAACCCAACATAAAATTATGAAAGCAATATCTACCGGCAACAGACATTTCAATCTCCTTTCTGGGGCAAGCGCCTGTGCTGTTGCACTAAAAATACAACATGCTATAGAACTTATAGAAACACAAACTCTAGTTTCTGCTTTTGAATATTTGCAAGATTTATTTAGACAGTCAGAAAAAGAAAAAAGTAAAGCAGTAAAGCAAATAGTAAAAAGTAAAGAATTTAATCAAGCTTATAACTATTTAATTGAATTATTAACAAGAAAAAAAGAAAATCCAAAGTTAGAAAAACTTAAAGAAATAATAATTGAAGAATTAAAAAACAAAAAAAATTCAAAAATAATAGTTTTTTCTCAATATAGAGATAGTGTTATTAAGATTTGTAAAGAATTAAATAACATAGAAAATGTTAACGCTAAAATTTTTATTGGACAAACAATAAAAAAAGAAATTGGAATGACGCAAAAGGAGCAGCAAGAAATAATAAGAGAATTTTCTCTTGGAAAAGCAAATATTTTGGTATCTACTTCAATAGGAGAAGAAGGTTTAGATATTCCTGAAGTAGATATTGTAATTTTTTATGAACCCATACCTTCTGCAATAAGAAAAATACAAAGAGCCGGAAGAACGGCAAGATTAAGACCAGGAAAAATTATAATTTTAATGATAAAAAAAACAAGAGATGAATATTATTATTGGGCTTCTTTTCATAAAGAAAAAAAGATGTATAATGTAATAAATGATATAAATAAAGAAATAAATAATAAAAAAACAATAATAAAAAAAGAAAAGAATTTATTTGATTATTAAAAATGTTAGATATATTTAAAAAAGATAAAGGAAAAAGCAAAGAAAAATTAAGAATAATTGTAGATTTTAGAGAAAAAAATTCTTTAGTAGTTGCAGAATTAGTAAGTAAAGGAATTTTATTAGAATTAAAAAACCTTTGTGTCGGAGATTATATAGTAAATGATGTTATTATTGAGAGAAAAACTTATAACGATTTTATCAACAGCATAATAAATAAAAGATTAATAGAGCAGTTAGAAAATTTAGAAAAATGCGAAAAAAAACTTTTAATTATTGAAGGATGTAAAGAAGAAATTTCAGAAAGAAAAATTAACCAAAACGCAATTAATGGATTTTTACTTTCTGTTTTAATAAATAGAAAAATTCCTATTCTTTTTACAGAAGATTATGAAGAAACTAGTAATTTTTTATATATTTTAGCAAAAAAGAAAAAAAGAAAAAATTTTTCTTTAAGATTCAAAAATAAAAATATGAACAGGAAAGAACTATTACAATTTATATTAGAAGGATTTCCTACTATTGGCCCTATAACAGCAAAAAGATTATTAAAAAATTTCAAGACAATAAAAAATGTTATAAATGCAAATGAAGAAGAATTAAGAAAAATCCTTGGAAAAAAAACAGATTTATTCTTAAAAATTATAAATTCAGAATATTAAAAATCCTTTATCTTTAGTTCTGATTTTAAAAATTTACTATCACAATAATGGCAAGAAAAAATTCCTTTTTTATAATAAATTATAGGTTCTACTTGTTCTGTCGGATCATTTGTTATACAATTTGGATTATTACATAAAACTATATTTTCTAATCTCTCTGGAATAACCGCTTTTGTCTTTTCTTTTACTTTTCCATTAATTATTT
The DNA here is from genome assembly GCA_038874355.1 of Candidatus Pacearchaeota archaeon. Lineage (NCBI taxonomy): Archaea > Nanobdellati > Candidatus Pacearchaeota archaeon. Next base: position 191,661 of record JAVZCO010000001.1, read on the forward strand.
TATTTATTGTAGCGTCTGGAGCAATTAATGCAACGAGATTAATTTCATATGGTGTTAAAGATCTTCCTTCTATTTTAATAAAACTCTTTTTTCCCATTCTAGTACTAAAATAATGGTCTCCTAAAGAGATTCTTCCTTCTTTTTGATTTTCAATTTTTAAAATTCTTGCAACTTTCCAAACTATACTTGGAGGTAAATGATCTATCACAATTCCATTTTCTATATACCCTATTAATTCTTTCGCCATTTTAACATAAAAATTTATCTCCTGCGATTAAATTTATTAAACCCATTCTTACATAAAGTCCTGCTTTTTCTTGTTCTTTAATATATGCAGAATATGGTGTATTATCTAAAGATTTTGGTAATTCCTGTCTTCTTGGTCTAGGATGCAAAATAATAAAATTTTTCCTTAATTTAGCTCTATCAAGCATATCTTTTGTTAAACAGTATTGAGAAATAACTTTTTTATATTGAAATTCTCCTTCCACTCCTTCTGGAAATCTTTCTCTCTGAACTCTAGTCATATAAATAGCATCTATTTTTCCTAGAATATCTTCTAAATTCTTAATATCTAATTCTTCAAAATTTAATTTATCTTCTTTTAATTGATTAACAAAAGATTCTGTTAATTTAGTTTCTTGAGGAGAAATAAAATAAACTTTGCAATCTTTATATTTTTTTAAAGCGTTTGCAAGAGAATGCACTGTTCTTCCATATTTTAAATCTCCTACTATTGCGATTTCTAAACCATCTATTCTCCCAATTTTTTTCTTTATTGTGTAAAGATCTAAAAAAGTTTGAGTTGGATGTTCATTAATTCCATCTCCAGCATTAATAACAGGAGCTTCAATAATATCTGCAAATAATCTAGCAACACCATCTCTCCTTTCTCTAACAACAACAACATCAAAAGAGTAGTTGTTTATTGTAATTGCTGTATCCCAAAGACTTTCTCCTTTACCTCTAGAACTTCTTTCTGGATCAAAATCAGAAACTTGTCCGCCTAATCTTCTCATAGCAACATCAAAACTTAAAGTTGTTCTAGAGCTGTTTTCAAAAAATGCTGGTAACATAATCTTATTTTTCATTAATTCTTCTACTCCTTCCTTCTTTAATTCAAATAAAGAAGAATAGTCAAGAATAAAATCTATCTCGTCTCTTGAAAAATCATTAACAGATATTACATCTCTTCCTTTAAATTTAGATATCATCAAAAAGAATATATAATTAAATTGTTTATAAATACAATTGTAAATTAGAATATATTTTTAAAAATATACAAATAATTAAATAAATTAGTTTTTATTTTAAAAAATAAACTTCTAAATCTTTATATTCTGCTCTTTCTCTTTTTAAAATAGATTCTTTTAACTTAAAATTCTTTACTAAAAATTCTTTTTCTGTTATTTTTATTTTTTTTAATTCTTCTAAAAATTTTTCTTTATTTTCTATGTTCTTTACTCTTGCTATTGTTATATGTGACATAAATCTTTTTTCTTTTTCGAATAAATCTTCTAATTTATAATCAATTTCTTTTTGTAATCCATCACAATTTTCTAATTTTATCCATATTATTTTTACAAAATTTTCATCAAAAACTCCTAAATTAGATAATTTCGCTTTAAATTTTTTAAAATTGATTTCTCTTAACCTTTTTTTTACATTATCTAATGTTTCTTTATCAATCTCTCCTAAAAATTTCAAAGTCAAATGTAAATTTTCTAATTCTGTTTTTTTTCCTTTAAAATCTGGTAAATCGCCTTGTATTTTTTCTATTTCTTTTTTTATTTCTTCTGGTAAATCCAAAGCAATAAAAACTCTCATTTTTATTCGGGAAGTAAAGTAAAAATTGAAAGTTTTTTTATTTTTATATTTCTTATATCTTGCAATTTTAAATTCTGTAATCTAGATTCGTAATTATAAAATTCTTCTGCCCCAAAACCTTCTTCTTCTATTAATAAACGATTCATAACTTCTGTGGAATCTTCTTCTAATAATCTTCTGGAACCTATTAATTGCTCTCTGGTTTCTTCTAAGTCTTTTTGTTTGAAATTTTTTAAATTTTTTAATTCTCTTATTACTATTTTATTTACTTCTTCTATCTTTTCTTTTCTAGTTCCTACATAAATTGTAGCATAGGAATAATTTTTCCCGATATTTATTCCTCCTTTAACAGAATATGCTATTCCACGTTTTTCTCTTATTTTGTTAAAAAGTACAGAGGACATTCCTTCTGTTAAGTGTGTTAGGGCTAATTCATATGCATATCTTCTTATATCATTTAATAAAGGTGTATGAAAACCAAAAACAAGGTGTGTTTGTTCAAGTCCTTTTCTTTTTTCTTTTTGTTTTTTGTTTATACATTCTATTTTTATTTTTTTTGTTTTAATAATTTCTCTTATATTTTTTTTTACAAAAATCTTTTCTAATTGTTCTTTTATATCATAAAATTCTGCTTTTCCAACAATAGATAAAATAATATTATTTGCTGAATAGTGATTTTTATAAAACTTTATTAATTCTTGTCTTTTGATATTCTGTATATTAGGAATATTTCCTATTATGCTTAAACCGAATGGTTTTCCATACAACAATTCTTTTATTTTATCCATAGAATAAAAAATAGGATTATCTTTATACATTTTAATTTCCTCTATAATGACTCCTTTTTCTTTTTCAAATTCTTTTTCCTTAAAAGCGGGATTAGATATTATTTGTATCGGATTTTCTAAGCTAGTAATTAAATATTTAGAAGGTAGTTTATTCCAAAATACTGTTCTTTCTTCATCTGTATATCCATTTAGAATACCTCCTTTTTTTTCAATTTCTCTAGAAATTACCTCATAGTTTTTTTTCTTGGTCCCTTTAAAAAGCATATGTTCAACAAAATGCGCAATTCCTTTATTTTTTTCATTTTCATTTATTGCTCCTGTTCTTATAGCAGCCGCTGTACTAATAACAGGGGTACTTCTTTTTTCAAAAAGTATTGTAATTCCATTCTTTAATTTTTCTCTATAAAAATTAAATATTTTTGATTTCATTTTAAATTTACAAAATTTATTATTATTTCTTTTTGATTTACTTCTGGATGGAATAAAGTAACGTAAAATTCTTTATTTTTATGCTTTAATGCATCTATACTACCTTGAGAAAAAATTTCAAATTCTCTTTCTAATACGCTACTAAAAGAAATTTCATAATTATGTAATTCATAAACTTCTTTCCATCCTTCTATCCCTAAAAAATTTTTTTTAAAATTTACCAATTTTAATCCTATATCTAAATTTTTTTCTATATTACAATTAAATATTTTACATAGTATCTGCATCCCTGCACATATACCTAATATCTTTCCATTATAATTTTTTATCCATTCAAAATTTTTTATATTTTCAAAATATTCGTTATCTTTTAAAGAAGTGCCGCAAAGGATTATTTTTTTAAATCTTTTTATTGTATTTTGATTTAATTTTTTGTAATAAATTGTTTTATATTTTTTGTTTGTAATTTTTATTATATCTTCTACAGGTTTAACAAATTCATAATAATGTAAATTATTATAACATAAATTTATTATTAAAATTTTTTCTTCCATTTTTTTATTTCTTTTTATCTTTCTCTTTATTAATAAGATATACATCCTTTATTTTCATTATTATCTCCCCCTTATAATCATCAAAAATCCCAAAATCTTTTATTATAATTTTCTTTTTAAAAAAATTTGTATCTAAAACAAAACTTTCTAGTTCTCCTCCTTCTCCTGCCGGATTTATTTTATACTTTTCTTGTAATTTTTTTATTTTTTCTATAAAAGAAATATCTATTTTCTTTCCTATAAGTTCTTCTAAACCTTCTGCATAAACTCCTGTTATTATAACATCAAAATTCTTTTCTACTATTTCATTTAATATCTCTATTTGGTTCCTTTGCCATAAAGGATTAAAACATTCTATATTTAGTTTATTGCATATTTTTTGTATTCTTGAAGATTGATAAATACTTGCTATCGCTCCTGTTACAACTCCGTCTATTTTATATATTTTTATTGCTCTAATTATAGCTTTTTCTAAATCAAAAAGTTCTTTTTCTTTTTCTCCTTCTGTATATTCTATAATTAAAGGTAATCCTATTGCTTGTGCTTGTTTTTCTACTAATCTTATATTTGGTGTATGAAACATATAACTATTTTTATTTTTTGAAATTATTGTTATTAAACAACAAACTTTTTCATTTTTTAAAGCATAATCTAAAGCTAAACAAGAATCTTTACCACCAGAAAATAAAATTCCTAATCTTAACTTTTTTCTTGCCATAAATTTATAAAATTTTATTGCTTTAAAATGTTATGGCAACAAATCAATCTCCTGAATTTATTGCTGCACAAAAAAAATACTTATCTGCTTTAACTGATGAAGAAAAAATTTATTGGCTAGAAGAGATGATAAGAAATGCTCCTAAACACAAAGGAGCAGAAGCTTTAAGAGCAGAATTAAGAAAAAGATATAAAAAATTAAAAGAAAAAATAGAATTTAAAAAGTTGAAAAAAAAGAAATCTGGAAAAAAGGAAGGGATAAAAAAAGAGGATATGCAAGCAGTTATAATAGGATTTACTAATTCTGGAAAATCTTCTTTACTTTCTTGTTTAACTAATGCTAATCCTTTAATATCTCCTATTGAATTCACGACAAAAGAACCTATAGTAGGTACATTAGTTTATAATGGAGCAAATATACAAATTATTGATATGCCTGCTATAAATTTTGAAAATTTTGATTATAGTATAGCAAATGTTACGGATTTGTTAATCATAGTAATAATAAATCCAAAAGAGATACAAGAGATAGAATCTTACTTAACTAAATCCAAAGCAAAAAGATTAATTGTTTTAAATAAAATTGATTTATTAAGCAAAGAAGAATTAAGAAAGTACACTTCTTTTTTACAAAGTAAAAAATATAATTTTATTGCTGTTTCTTGCAAAACACTAGAAGGAATTAATGAATTAAAAGAAAAAATTTTTCTTTCTTTTGAAAAAATAAGGATTTATACTAAAGAACCTGGAAAAGAACCTTCTAAAGATCCGATAATATTAAATGTTGGATCTAATGTTAAAGATGTGGCAGAAAAAATAAGAAATGGGCTATCTTTAAGCATAAAAGAAGCAAGAGTAACCGGACCATCAAGCAAATTTCCTAATCAATTGGTTTCTTTAGATCATGAATTAAAAGATAAAGATATTATTGAATTTAAATTTAAATAAGTTTTTATTAAGCTTATTTTATCTTTGTCTATAAAATTCCGTATTTTTATTTTAGCTTAAGAACATAATACAGGATTATAACGCAATTATAAACTTATTTCCAATTCTTTCTTATAGGAGAAATAATCTCTTCTAAATAATCAGTTACAGTATTTTTTAAATCAAGAGGATGTAAATTTCCTTTTATATATTCTTTTTCTAATTCTTCATAATTATTAAATTCTATATCGCTGCCAAATTTTTTATCTCTTTTTATTATAAATTTTTTTACTCTTGGAAAAATTATTAATTTAGAAATTTCTAAAATAGGATTATTTTCTGATTTTTTTTCAGGACAATAAGCATTTTTTATTGTTCTTTTTATTTCTTCATATGAATCTGTAACTGAAATTCCTGATCCTGGTATGCTTTTTGACATTTTTTCTCCAGGTCCTTTCAAACTAGTTATTAAAGGTGTGTGTATAGCAACAAAATTATAATTAATTATTTCTTTCATATCTTTACCTATCATATGAACTTTTCTTTGTTCTATTCCACCTTCTGCAACGTCTGCATTAAGATATTTTATATCTACAACTTGCATTAAAGGATATAAAAGTTGAGAAATAGCAGCATTTTCTATATCCCTTGCTATTTCTTGCATGCTTCTTAACCCTCTATTTATTGTAGAAGCTCTCGCTAATTTTATAACATCCAAAATATATTCTTTTTTAAATTGAAAAGAACTTCCTAAAATAATCTCTGCATCTATATTCAAAGCTTTAATAGTTTTTTTCCAGTTTTCAACTTCTTTTTTTATTTCTTCTTCGCTTCCTTTTTTATTTAGATAAGCATGAACATCTGCAAGCAATATTTTAATTTTAAATCCTACTTTACTTAAATCCTGCAATTTAGTTATTGTTACTAAATGACCTAAATGTAATGGGCCAGAAGGTTCATAACCACAATATGCTATAGGATTTTTTTTCTTCTGGAGTAAATCTATCAACTCTTCTTCTGTTACAATTTCTACAGTATTCTTTTTGATTAATTCTAATTTTTCTCTTAATTCCATTTTTAAAATAAATAATAAAGCTTAATAAATTTATCTTATATTTTATTTAAAATTAATTCACAATTAAGATGATAAAAATGAAAAAAGAAAGAAAAGCAAAAATATTTTTATTATTATGTATATTTGGATTATTAATTCTTTTTTATATACAGGAAAAAACTTTTCCGAAAGTAATAAATATCTGTGAAATAGAAAAATTGAAAGAAAATGAATACGTTTCTGTTTATGGTAAAGTAATAGAAGAAAGAGAACTTGCTAAAAATTTTTATTTGCTTATTTTAGAAAATTCTTCTTGTAAATTAGAAATAATTTGTAATTGTAAAAATTTTACTAATAAAAATATTGAAGTTATTGGAAAAATTTCTTATTATAAAAATAAGACGCAGATAAATGCGGAAAAAATTATTGAAATAAAATGATAGAAACAATATTAATTTTACAAATCTTTCTTGCTTTGCTTGTTGGTTGTGTAATAGGAACAATAACAGGCCTAACTCCAGGATTACATATAAACATGATTTCTGTTTTAATAGTCAGTTTTTCTCCTTTATTGTTGCAGTATCTTCCTATAATAGCAATTATTTCTTTTATTGTTTCTATGTCTATAACACATACTTTTATTGATTTTATTCCTTCTATCTTTTTAGGTGCTCCAGATGAAGATACTTCATTATCTATTTTACCAGGGCATTCTTTACTTTTAAAAGGTAAAGGATATGAAGCAGTAATGTGTACATTATATGGAAGTTTAATAGGTATTTTTACTATTCTCTTCTTTTCCCCAATTTTTATTTCTATTTTGCCAAAAATCTATACTTATCTAAAAAAAATTTTATTTTTTATTTTATTATTTTCTTCTTTATATCTAATCTTTAGAGAAAAAAATAAAATTAATTCATTAATTATTTTTTTAATGTCGGGTTTTATAGGATTAGTTGTTTTTAATTTAAACTCAAAAGAACCATTATTACCAATGCTTAGCGGATTTTTTGGTTCTTCTTCTCTTATAATAAGTATTATAAAAAAACAAAAAATACCAAAACAAAAAGTTTCTAAAGTAAAAATTACAAAAGAAGAAATAAAAAATTCTGTTTTAGCTACTTCTTTAGCTTCTCCTTTATGTTCTTTTTTACCTGCTTTAGGTTCAGGACAAGCAGCTGTTATTTCTTCTGATTTAATAGAAGAAAAAGATAAAAAACAATTTTTAATAACTCTTGGAAGCATAAATACTATTATAATGGGTTTAAGTTTTATCTCTTTATATTCTTTAAATGTTAAAAGAAATGGCAGTGTTGTTGCTATTTCTAAAATATTAGAAAACTTTTCATTAAATTACTTATATATTATTATTTTAGTTATTATTTTTTCTGGAATAATAAGTTTTTTTATTGGTTGTAAATTAGCAAAATTTTTTTCTTTAAAAATTCATGAAATAAACTATAGAAAAATTTCTTTTTTTGTTTTATTTTTTATGTCTATTTTAGTTTTTTATTTTTCTTCTTTTATAGGTTTCTCAATTTTTTTAACTTCTACTTTTCTTGGCTTATATACAATATTTAGTGGAGAAAGAAGAACTTTAATGATGGGTTGTTTAATGTTACCTTCTTTAGTTTTATATTTTCCAATATAAAATATTAATGAAAGTTATAAATATATATTATTAAATAAATTCTATTAAAAAATTCTTATTTTCTTTTAAGAGTTTTTCTATTCCATTTATAATTTCTTTTTTTTCTATATTATTGAACCCCTTCACAACTAAATCTACTCTTTTATCTCTATATTTCTCTTTTAAAAAAGATATCAGAGAATCTATATTGTACCATCCAACAACAAAATTATTTTCTCTTAAAAGAATTTTATCTCCTAAAACATTTTTTCTTTCTGCTAATAAATTATATTTTTTTATATCTTCTATTACCATAATAAATAAAGGTTATTCTATTTTTTAAATATTATTACAAAAAAACATATATTTCAATCAAAACCATCTTGTTATTGCTTGCTGTTTTTCTTTTTCTTTTCCAAAAATACTTTCTATATAACTTTTTGTTAAGTCTAGATTTTGTTTTATATAAGAAGGAACATCATACTTTTCTGCTAATTGCAAAGCCGGCTCTAAATATTTTATAATAAAACCCTCTGCTATTGTAAAAATTATATTCCCTTTACATCTCAAACATCTTCCAACTAAAGGGGGTCTTCTATATTTTGTATTACATTTACTACACCTAAATTCTTGTTGAGAAAATTTTCTTAAATTTCCTTTTATATCTCTTATAAAGTGCCTATCTATTATTAATCTTGCTACATCACTTGTATTAACTGCTCTTATCTTTTCTGCTATTTCCATTTGTTTCATAACTTTATCTTGCATAGTTATTAATTTTTTATAACTGCTACATATTACTCCTTTATTTATATCAGAAACTTCATATTCGTACCATAAATTATTGAATTCGTCTCTCCCTAATCTATCTTTAACTCTCGGTAAATTTATCTCATATGGTTGTTTAAATTTTCTAGCTGCTTCATATAGCTCCAAAGGTAACTCCCTACTAATATCAAAATCAAATATCATATCATCTATTTCTCCTGCTTTTATTTTTATATTTAATACCAAAGGTGCATCTTGTGTTGCTCCTCTATGTGCTGGTAAGAAATCTTTAGAAAAATTAATTAACATATCTAACAATAACATTATTGATGCTTCATCTCCATCACAGTCTCTTCTCATAGCGGCATGTAAATATGGATGAGCTATTAAAGCTTGTACTTTAGAAAAACCTATTATTCTACCAACTACACCTGCACAATTATGTGGTGCTATACAAGCAACTAAATGTCCTATTAAATCTTCTCTTTTTCTTATATTGTAAAATGGTTTCATCTTATAGAATTTAATTAATAAAGTGTCTATAAAATTAGCAACTCTCATTAATATTTCGTCTGCTGGTTCGTCTTCACTTTCATAACAACAAGGTATAATTATGTCATGAGGCTTTAACTCAACTATTTGTTCATCATCAACTAAAGGATTATTATAAATATCTTTTGTATAACCTAATTCCTTTAATTTTTCTATAGAGATAGAAATTTCCTTAGGTTTAAAATGAGTCAAAGGCATTTCTGTAGCATCTATTCTTATAGTTCCATCTTTATTTACTTGTAAATTAAATAAAGCTCTTAAAATTCCTTTTTCTAACGGCTCTGGTATATGATCTTTATTACTAGTTCCTTTTACACCTTTAATTAAATTTGGAATTTCTTCCTGTAATAAGTCTAAATTTTTTACAGCATTTTCAAAATAATCTTTTATTGGTATTTTTCTTTCATAAAAATTTAATGTTTGAATATTTGGATGCATAGGACATCTTTCAGAATGAACTTTCTGACCACATTCTTTGCAAATATAAATTTTTTTGCATTCTTCTTTACATATTTCACATTTTCTGTATATTGTTTCTCTATTACATTTTTCACAAAAATAAATAGGAAAATCTGCTTTAACATAACCTACATTCATTGCTTCATTAATACTTCTTAATCTTCCTCCTTCTTCCCCTACCGGAAAAAGAACATTTATAGATCCTTCTAATTTTCTTATTTTTGCTTTTTCTGGTCTTCCCATTCTTGCCCCAATAAATGTACCTGCTTTATCTTTAATTTCACAAGAACATAATTTGTTTACTATTTCTAAAACATTTTCACTTTTTATATATTGTATTTTTTCTTTAATATTCTTTATTTCATTTTCAAAATTTTCTAAATTTTCTATTCCTAAATTAAATAAAAAAGAAAATGTTTCTTTTTGTGATAAAACAACATTTTCTATAGAGACATCATGTAAAACTCCTAATAATTCTAAAGCTCTTTTACCATCTTTAAATTTTGTTTTTTCTTCTTTATTATAAGGCATTATTAATTTACTATTTGAAATTTTAGAAAAAGAGAGCCATTCTAATAAAGATAAAAATAAATGATAATCTATTTGCGACCAATAATAAATATAAGATGGATGTAAAGCTATATCCATTTCTTTAGAAAGAAAAATAGCTTCTTTCAAAGAAACATCATAAATATTTTCTATATCTAAAGATTTTTCTTTTTGTTTTGCTTTTAATTTTAATTCTTGCCACCACTCTTGCTCACAATATCCAGGTGGCATTAATTTATGATTTCTATTAAGAAAATCTCCATAAGGTATTAATAAATCTCCTAAATAAATTATTTCCTCTACATCCTTATAAAGAATTTTGGCTTCTTCTAAATCATATACTTTTTTTACACTTCCGTTCTTTAATTTTACTATTGGTGGTTCTATTGTATCGCAACTTGCAACAACCCCTCCTTTTGTTGGCAATTCTATTTTAATTTGAGTTCCAATAGCAATAAATTCTCCCAACATTATCATTGTTGCTGGATGAATTGCTAAACAACTATAACCACTATTTCTTGCTCTACCATATCTCAATCTAAATGCTCCTGAACGAGAAGGATGGCCTAAAACCGGTCTTCCAGCAACTAGATCTGTAATATATGTTGGCGAATTAGAAGAAATTCCTTTTTCTCTTTTTTCATGAATTTTTATATATTCTTCTAGAAAATCCCAGTCTTTTAATTTAAAACCTTTTTCTTTTAACTTTTTTATTATTCTATATATCTTTGGAGCTTTTTGTGCAAGTCCTTCTGCAAAAACTAAACAAAAACCACTTCTTATTAGATTAGTTTCGATTCTTTCTAAGTCTTTAAAATTAGAAACTTCTTTATCCTCCGAAGGGTCTCCATTTATTTGTATAGGTAAATGTTTAGCTAAAAATTCTATTTCTTCTTCTGTTGGTAAATATTGTAAATTAGTAATTTTTTCATGATAATCATAAATTTCTGTTATTGTTCTTTTTATTTCTTTTTCATTAGCATCATATTTCTCATAACCAAAAATTCCTCTTAGATAGTCTGCAATAACTAAAGAAAAAGCAGCTCCAGTGCCTCCAGCACTTCTTACAGGACCTGCATAATATAAGATAAAATATTCTTTTCCATCTTTTCTTTTTCCTAATCTCAATTCTGTAAATCCTTCTATAGGAGAAGAAACTACACCTAAAGTGAAATATGCAAAAGCAATTCTTATTCCAGCATCAATTGCTTCTAAAAAAGATTTAAATTTACAAAATTTTTCTTTTGCAACCTCTTCTGCTATTTTTAAACAAACAGCCGGATCTAATATTCCATATTCTTTTTCTAATTCTTTAATTCTCTTAATAATAGTTTGATTATTTAATTGAGGATAAATAGTAGAAATTAAACCAGCAACTTTTCCTGCAAGACTTGTTGCTATTGGAATTTCAACTATTTCTTTAGGATCTAATCCTTTTTTTCTTGCTTCTTCTGCAACACTATAAATTACTTTTACTTTATCTTCTATTTCCTTAAAATATTCCTCTATTCTCATTTTTTATTATAATTTTAATAATATTAATTATTTTAATTTTTATTTGAATTCTTTTTGTAAATTTTATTATTCTGAAAAATCTAATATCTTTAATTTTCTTGTCTTTAAATTTAGTAAAGGAACTTTACATGGATCTGGATGATTCCCAACCTTTTCTTCGAAAGGGGTTATTGATTGCCAACAGCTACAACAAATAATTTGTATATTATTATAATAATCATGATCTGCCTTATGAAAATCTCCAGTAACAATTACGTCTGGAATTTCTCTTATTATTAGAGGATCGTATTTTTCATTAGGTATATAAATAACAGAAGAATGTGAAGGAGCTAAATGTCTTCTTTTTAATAATTCTTTAACAACTCTTGCTGGATTATCATGAGCTTTAGATAATCTTAAATCTTCTATTTCATTAACAAAATAACTCATACTAGCTCCATGATAAGATAAAATTTTTATTCCCTGTTTAGAATTATTTTTTATTTCTATCATACAAGGATTACTTACTAAAATAACATTATCTAATTCATATAAACAATTTGCGTAATCTTTTCCTATAGGTGGTTGAGGTTCTGCAACTCTAACAGCATCATGTTGGCCTGGTAAAATAATTATAGTTATATCTTTTCTTATTTTTTTTAAATATCCCGCTAATTTATTGTATTGTTCTTTTATATCTTTTATTGATAATAAATCTTCTTGACCAGGATATACTCCTACACCATCAACAACATCCCCAACAATAAAAAGATATTTTACTTTATTTGCTTCTTCTTTCTGCTTTTCATCCCCTACTTTACCATTAATCCAATTTATAAATTTTAAAAAATTATTTTCTAAGAATAAAGAGCTACCAACATGAATATCTGAAATAAAAGCTATAGATTCGTCTCTTTCCAAATAATTTTTTTCTATTAACATTATATCTGGATAATAAATTTCATTGGCAAATAAAATTTCATTATTCCCAAAACCTTTTATAGCTATTATATCGTCTAAGAGTGCGTTTTTTGCTTTTTCATAAATTTCTTTTTTTTCATGATTAATTAAAACATTTATTTGTCCTGTTAGATCTTCTACAACTAAAATAATATTTTTATTTTTAGTTATTCTTTTTTCTAAAATAATTCCTATGATACTAATTGTTTGTCTTTTTCCATTAATTCTATTTATAGAAATTAAATTTTCAAGTTCTTTTCTTTCTTGTAAGTATTTTTTTATTTCAAGATATCTATTTCTGAAATGAACAACAAAATCTGTTGGCTTTATTTTTTTTGTTATGTTAATCAAAGAATATAATATTTTAACATTTTTATTTATAAATGATTCTTTTTTATTTTCTAAAGAAATTTTTTCTTTATTTTCTAATTCTTTATATTTCTCTTTGATTTCTAATTCTAAACCTAAAGTTAATTTTATCTTTTTTATTATTTCTTGATCGGATATTTTATTTTTTATAAGTTCTACATTTTTTTCTAAAATTGTTTTAGTTATTAATTTTTCATTTAAACAAGAAATTAACTCGATAATTTTTTTTGCATCTTCTAAGTTTAAATTACATAATATATTAAAAATTTCTGGTTCTAATAAAATTTTTTTCTCGAAACATAATTTTAGCAATTCTTTTTTTAATTCTGTATTTTGTTCCATTTTATAAATTTAAAGAATTATATATTATTTCTTTAATTTTTGGTATTATTTTTTCTGGAATAGATAATTTTATTTCACGGGTTCTTCCATGTCTGCCTTTACTTATAACTCTGGCATTAATCAAACCTAACATATCAAATTCTGCTATTATATCAGATATTCTTCTTTGAGTTAAGATTTCGAATTTTGTTTTTTTACACAAATCATAATAAACATTATACACATCTCCTGTAAAAATATTTTCTAATTGTTTTTTTTCTACTAAATTTATTATACTTAATAAAACAAGTTGAAATTGTTTAGGAGCAGCTTCTATAATATCTATTATTTTATCTCTTTCTAATTTTTCTCTTGCCTCATCAACATGATCTAAAGTTACTTTTTTGCTTCCTTGTCTTTCTGCAATTTCTCCAGCAATCCTTAGTAAATCTAAAGCTCTTCTTGCATCCCCATGCTCTCTAGCAGCATAAGCAGCACATTTTGATAAAACACCTTCTCCTAAAACATTTTCATTAAAAGCATGTTCTGCTCTTTTTCTTAAAATTTCATAAAGTTGTTGTGCATTATATGGAGGAAAAACTATTTCTTCTTCAGATAAAGAACTTTTTACTCTTGGATCTATGTTATCTAAAAATTGTAAATCATTACTTATACCTATCAAACATAATTGGCTTTTTGTTAATTCAGAATTTAGTCTTGTCAAACTGTATAAAAAATCGCTATTTATTTTTTTTACTGCTTGATCTATCTCATCTAAAATTAAAATTAATAACTGTTTTTCTTTTTCTAATATCTCAATAAATTTTGAGTATATCTGTTGTGTCGGCAAGCCAGTAATTGGAACTTCATATCCTAATTTTTTTATTATTTCTGCTAAAATCCTGTATTCTGTATCTGAAATTTTTTTTAATTTACAATTCAGATATTCTATTTTTAAAGGAATATCTAATTTTTTTGCTCTTTCCATCATTTCTTTACTTATATATTGTATACATAATGTTTTACCAGTACCTGTTTGTCCATAAACAAATAAATTACTTGGTCTTTCTAATCTTAAAGCAGGTGCTAAGATAGAAGCAACTTGCTCTAGCTGTTTTTCTCTGTAAGGTATTTCTTCGGGATTATAATTGCTTTGTAGAATAAATTTATTTTTAAAAATAAAACTTTTAGAAACTGAATCAAAAATTTTATCTAAATTTATTGACATTTTTCTCTTTTTTATTTAATTTTAATTTTTAACAAAATGTAATATAAAATAAATATTTTTAAAGATTTGTTTCTTGTAAAATATATTTTCATTTCAAAAAATAACACCAACACCTTTATTTCTCATAGAAAATTTCTAATAATAATTTTTCGTCGAATTTTTTTTATATAAAATATTTTTTATTATTTTAAAGTGACTTTTTTATAAAAAACTTCTTATGGAAAAAACAATAATTATACTATAAAATATATATTATACTATATTATATATTTTTAAATTAAATTAATATCACTCAATTTTTATATTTATTTATAAATCTTTCTCCATAAGAAATAGAGGGGTTGGTGGTTTAAAAATAAAAAATTTATTATTCAAAACTTTAATAAACTTAAATATATTATTATATTTTTTAATAACTTCATAAAACCAATAAATAGAAAGATTTATAAATAAAACACATTTTTAAATTTCATGGTTGATAAAAGACCTTTTAATGAAATAATAGGAAAGCTTGTTGTGACAAAAGAAGGAAAAAGATTAGGTATAGCAAAAGATATAACTTTTGAAACAACTACAGGTGAATTAATTCAATTAATAATAAAAGAACCAACACCATATGCAAGAAGTTTAAATTTAGAACAAACAAAAAATAAAGAAATTTTAATTCCTTATACTTCTATAATAGCCATAGGAGACTTTATAGTTGTCAGTGAAGAAGATTTTATATAAAATAAACAAAAAATTCTAAATATAATTTTATTAATTTTTTTAAATAAATAATTCTTTTTTTATTTTTTAATTTAAAAAATCTTTTTGAAAAAATTTAAAAACAATCATTTCTAAGAATTTTAATGAAAATTATAGGTTTTGGTTTAACAAGAATAGAAGCAAAAAAATTAGATAATATAAAAGATGATTTAAAAATAAACACAAATGTAGAAATAAAAGAAATAGTAAAAGAAGAAATAGAATCTTTAAAAGATTTTTATCCTCTAAAAATATCTTTTTCTTTTTCAGTAAATTATCTAGAGAATATAGGATATGTAAATATTGATGGTTATCTTGTTATTTCAACAGACAAAAAAGAATTTAAAGAAATTTTAAAAGACTGGGAAGATAAAAAAATAGAAGACTCTATAAAATTAATAATTTTAAATTTTATTATAACAAAAGTTAGTTTAAAAGCTTTACAATTAGAAGAAGAACTTAACTTACCTTATCACATTCCATTCCCAAGAATAAAAAAGCAAAAAGAATAAAAGTAAAAAGATAAAAGCAAATTAAATTTTTATCTGTTAATTATTTTTTATTTGATAACTATTTTAATTATTTTTAAATAATAAAACAAAAATTTATAAATTCTTTTTTCCATAAATTATTAAGATTTCTTCTGGGGAAAGAGGTGTTTAAATAAACTTTTATTAAATAGAATGGAAGAACAAAAAATAAAAAATTATATAGAAAATAAGATTTGTGGTTGTTATAATCCAAATTTTCATTTTTGTGGATTAGTAAATTTAAAAACAGGTTGCGAAGGAAATCTAGAAAGGTGTATTAAAGATGCAATAGAAATAAGAGAAAAAAGAAAAAATAATACTAATATAAGTTGTTATAAATTAAATAAAGGAGAATGCTACGGCTGTAAAAAGCAAATATAAATTAAGATGCCAACTGATTTAAGAGCGAGAGAATTAGCAAAATTAGCAGTAAAATTATGTACAAAAGTCAAAAAAGGAGAAAATGTAATTATATCAGGTTCAAGTGAATCAGAGCCTTTCATAATAGAACTTTATAAACAAGTTATTCTTGCAGGAGCTCATCCAATAATAAGAATGATTCCAAATAATATATCAGATTTCTTTTATAAATATGCTAATGAAGAACAATTAAAAAATTTTCCTAAATATTGGTTTGATACAGTTAAATCAGCACAAGTTTATATTGGAATCTATACAGATTTGAATACAAGAGAATTAACCTCTGTAAATTCAGAAAGAATCTCTATAAGAAAAAAAATATTAAATCCAATTTCTGATTATATAGTAAACAATAGAGACAAAATAAGAAGATTAACTATAGCTTATCCTTGTTTGGCTCATGCAATAGAAGCTGAAATGTCTTTAACAGAATGGGAAAATTTTGTATACTCTTCTTGTTTGCAAAACTGGCCTGTTTTAATAAGAAAGATGAAAAAAATAAGAAAATTATTCAAAGAAGGTTCTTTTGTTCATTTAATTGGCCCTAATTTAGATTTAAAATTCAGGGTTCATGGAGAAAAAGCAGTATGTGATACAAATACTTTTGAAAATATGCCTGCTGGAGAAATTTTTATGGCACCATTTAAAGAAAGTTTAAATGGATGGGTAAAATTTGACTATCCTGCAATAGAAGCTGGAAAAGAAGTTTCTGGTATTTATTTAGAATTCAAAGAAGGAAAAGTTGTAAATGCAAGAGCAGAAAAAAATCAAAATCATCTTTATTCTTTATTAAATATAGATGAAAATGCAAAATATGTAGGAGAATTTGGAATTGGATGTAATCCAAAAATAAATAAGTTTACTAAAAATTTATTATTTGACGAAAAAATTGAAGGAACAATACATCTTGCTTTAGGAATGTCTTATAAAGAAAATGGTTCATATAATAATTCTGCCTTACACTGGGATCTTGTAAAAGATATGAAAAATGGAAAGATAATTGTTGATAATAAAGTTATTCAAAGTAAAGGGATTTGGAGAATATAGATTTTATATTTTTTAATTTTCCGAAATCATATAAATTATTATCATCACTTATAGCATAAATATTAAAATTTTCTTTATTAATTTTAAAATCTAAATTTAAATCTTCATTTTCAAATATATCAACTCCTTCTACTAAAGGAAAAAAGCTTGGAAGAATTATAACTTTTTTACTTTTATATTTCCCGATTAAAAAACACTTATATTTTTCTTTTTTTACATATTTTTTTATTGTTATTGCTGGATGATTATGCCCAACAATCCAGAACTTTATTTTTTTATTAAATAATTCCTTAAAAATTTTATTTCCATGAAAAAAAGCATATTCTTTTTCGATATGAAAGTCTTTTATAATTACTTTTAACTTTTTTATTAGATATTCTAAAGAATTGTCATGATTTCCTTTAATCAAAATAATTTCTTTACAATTTTGTTTTAGTAAATATAAAATTTCTAAAATCTCCTCTTTTTCATTTTTATTTATTCTGCCAAAATCATGTTTTAAATCCCCTAATATTAAAATTTTATTTGGCTTTGTCTTATTTAAAATATAAAATATATCTTTTTTTATTTCTTCTTTAATAATTTTAGGTACAAAAAAACCATTTTTTAAAAAAATTTGTTCATATCCTACATGTAAATCACTAATAACTAAAATCTTCTCTTTTATTAAAAATAAAGATTTTCCAATAATTTTTATATTTTTATCTAATATCATAATCCTATGAATATAGAAAACTTAATAAAAATAACTTTTATTTTTTATAAGAAATTATTATTTTTTTATTATTTCCTTCTTCTTCATAAATTGTAAATTCGTTCATAATTCCTATTTCTATTTCCAATTTACTTTGTTTAAATTGTATATCTTTTATATTACTTCCATAAATATAGATTTTGTAATACCCAAAATTTAGATTTTCTTTTTTATCTTTTATATATGCATAACAAGAATAATCTCCATTCTTATTAAAATTTTTTATTATATTTTCTAATTTTTTCAATTTTCCATTTATACTTTCCTCACTATATTTTGTTATTAATAAAAAATTGTTTTTTTTCATAATTTTAAAATAGAAAGATAGTTTAAAAATAAATCTATTTTATAAAAAATATATTATAAGCATTACAATTATTTATAAATTTTTTATAGAGTTCTTTTTTATTTCTTCATAAACTCTCTTAATGAAATTTAATTTATCTTCTATTTTTATAATATCATAATAACTCTGTAAAATTAAATTTATAGCAAATGGACTACATATCCTTGTTTCCTTAAATTCTATTTTAATATCTTTATTTTTTATCCAATTAATAACTTTTTTTGCATTTTTTATATCCATAACATCTTCTAATATTTCTCTCCTTGTTTCTTTCAAAATAGGAAAATTATTATCTAATCTTCTCACGCTATCAATTAAAAAAGAAGATTTTAATTGTAATTTTGCAATAGATTTTTTATTACCTTTATAATTCCTTAATATCGTCAAAGCACGAGAAGCACAATGTCTAAATCTTCTTTTTAATATCTCTGATTTTTCAATCGCTTCTTTTAAAATTTCTTCTAAGTTATTTTCATTAATAAAATTTAAAGTTTTTTCAATTTTTTCCTTATTTATATTTTCCCCAATTAAATAAAAGCCATTATCATTTATTCCAATCTCAATATCCCTTACATTTTGTTTCGCTAAAATAAAAGCAATAGCTCTTGATAAAGCATCATTCACTCTTCTTCCAAATAAAGAATGAAAAATATAATAATTTTTTTCTACCTTATAATTTTCTATTATTATTTTATTTAAATGAGGAATACCAATATAATCATTTTGTAATAAAAAATAATTATAAATTTCCTCTGCTATTTCTTTTTTTATATAACAAAATTTTTCAATAAATTTAATAATATCTTCTTTTTCTTCTTTGTTTATTCTTTCATTAATTAATTTTCTGAATCTTTGTATGTCTAAAGCAAGGTCAAAAGATAAAGGTAAAATTTCTGAAAACCAAGAAGGAATCGTAGGAGGCCTATCAATAGTTTGGCTAACATATAATTTCATTCCTCTACTAAACATATATACATATTTATTACCACCCAAAACAAAAACGTCCCCTTTCTTCATTCTCTCAAAAAAACTTTCATCTATATTTCCTATTTTTATTTCTTTTCCATCTTTTCTTAAGATAACAGAAATAAAAGATTCTTCTGGTATTGTTCCTATATTTGTCATGTATATCATTCTTGCCAATTTTCCCTTTTTACCTATTTCTCCTGTTTTTTCATCATACCAAATTTTTGCATAAACTCTTTTATCTTCTAAAGCATATTCTCCAGCTAAATAAGATATAACAGAAAGAAAATCTTCATAACTTAAGTATTTATAACAATAACTCCCTCTAATTATATTAAACATATCTTTTATATTATATTTTTTTGTTATAGCCATTCCATAGATATGTTGGGACAAAACATCTAAGCAGTTTTTAGGAATTTCTACATTATCTATTTTTCTTTCTATTATATTCTTTAACATTATACTACATTCTACTAAATCATCTTTATCTAAAACAATAAATCTTCCTTTGATAGTGTCATGTAATTTATGACCGGCCCTTCCTATTCTTTGTAATGCTCTTGCAACAGATTTTGGGCTTCCTAATAAAATCACCATATCTATATAGCCTATATCTATTCCTAACTCTAAACTTGTAGAAGACACAATAACTTTTAATTTTCCTTCTCTTAATTTCTTTTCAATATCAAATCTATACTCTCTACTTAAACTTCCATGATGAGCACCTATATCATCTAAATATTTATTTGGAAAAATTTCTTTTAAGTGATTTACAACTCTTTCGGTAGCACTTCTTGTATTTGTAAATATTAAGGTAGTCTTATTTTGTTGTATTAAATTATCAATTACCTCATAAAGATATTTATTTATTTCTTTATTTTCATTAAAAATATCACCAATATATAAAACATTAACATCCAATTTTTTTTCAAAATTAACATTTGCTATTACACATTCGTTAGAGCTTCCAATTAAAAATTTAGCTATTTCTTCTAAAGGAGATATTGTAGCAGATAACCCTATTCTAACAAAATCATAACTTATTTCCTTTAATCTTTCTAAGCTCAATGATAAATGTGTGCCTCTTTTATTAGCTAAAGAATGAATCTCGTCTATAATTACATATTCTACATTATCTAATTTTTCAATAAACTTTTTTGAAGTTATTATTATAGAAAGAGTTTCTGGAGTGGTTATTAATATATGTGGAGGTTTTTTTAACTGCTCTTGTCTTTCCTTTATTGTTGTGTCTCCTGTTCTTAACGAAATTCTTATTTTTTGCAGTTTTATATTTCTTTTTTTTGCTATTTCTTCTATTTCATTTAAAGGAGTTATTAAATTTACATATATATCATTACTTAATGCTCTTAAAGGAGAAGTATATATGACATAAACTTTATCTTCCAATTCATTTTTTTCAGCAAGAATAATAAGATAATTTAAAATGCTTAAAAAAGCAGTAAGAGTTTTTGTTCCACCAGTAGGAGCAGAAATCAAAGTATTTTTTCTTTTCCATATAGGAATAACACCATATAGTTGCGTTTTACTAAAATTTTCAAATTTTGAAAAAAACCATTCTTTAACTAAAGGGTGTAAAATTTCATTTATTTTTTCTTTGCTTACCTCTTTGGCATATTCTATTTTATATTCTTCCATTTTAATCAAAAAATTAAATGATAGTTATATTTAAATTTAATTTTATACTCTTTAAAGATATAAATTTCAAAATAATAACTTATGATAAAATATATAAATTATTAAAAAATAGTTCTTCTATGAAACTTTCTCAAAACAAAAAAGAAAAAATACAAGAACAAATAATATCTTATTTATTAACTATTTACCCTTCTTCTAAATTTACCGCAGAAATTGCAAGAGAAATTGCAAGAGACGAAGAATTTACACTAAAATTATTAAAAGATTTAGAAGAAAAAAGAATAGTTTCAAAAATAGTAAAAAATCCAAAAGGAAAGCCTTATTCAAAAAGAATTAGATGGTGTTTATCTAAACAAGCTTATTTTGCTTATCAGAGTTAAAAAAATATTTTATAATAAATAAATATTTATAAAACTATATTGTTAATTTTTTTTATGGATAAAATAAAAAAATCTTTTCAAAAAGTAAAAGAGGATATCTTTTTTTTAGGAGAAAAAATCTCAAAATTAGAAGAATCTATTTCTAAAATTAATTCGTTTTTAGAAATAATAAATAAGGAGATAACAGAATTAAAACTAAATATATTAGAAAATAATTCAAAAATAAAAAATAAAAATAATAATTTATTTATTCCAACACAAAAAGAAAAAATACAGACAAATAACAGTGATATAAAGACAAATAAAGAAGATTCGGCAGATAAAATATATTTTAAAGGCTTAAAAAAAGAAAATTATAATGTTTCCATAGGAAATAATGGGGTTCCAACAGACAGACAGACAGACAGACAGACAAACGAACAAACAAAAAATATAGAAGAAAATAATAAAAAAATAAATAAAATAGATAATAAAAATAATATTAGTGAAATATCAGTAGTGCCTAATTACTATAAAGAAAAATATAAAAATTTAAATGTAGTGGATAAAAATAAAGAAAACATAACAATAAAAAATGATTTTGAAGAAATATTAAAAATATTAAATAGTTTAGATATCATAAAAAAAGAAATAAGAAACAAATTTAAAAGATTAACAGAACAAGAATTTAAGGTTTTTTCTTATATTTATGATTTAGAGGAAAAAGGATTTTTAGTAGATTATAAATTACTTTCAGAAAAATTAAATTTGACAGAATCTTCCGTAAGAGATTACGTAGGAAAATTAATAAAAAAAGGAATTCCTATAATAAAAGAAAAAATAAATAATAAACAGGTCATTCTTCATATAAGTAAAGAACTAAAGGAAGTAACACCTTTAGAAACAATAATTAAATTAAGAAATATTTAAAAAATTAATTATAATTATTAAAAGTTCGTTTTAAATTTATTAATATTATTAATATAAATTATAAATTATGATAATATATTTATGTTAATATTATTCGTTGTAACGATTATTTAATTATTAATATCTTATATTATAAAATGATCTATATATATTTCTATTATTAAGCCTTATAAATAAAAAATTTTTACATTTTATTTAATTCTCTAACTTTCTTAATATCTAAATTTTTAAATAACACAATTATTAATTAATTTAATTTTTTATTTTTTAAGCTTTAAAAAGCTATTTTTTTATTTCACACTTTTTATTTTTTTATTAATTATCACTCAATTTCCTCTATTTTTTCACTTTTTTTCTTTTTATTATCTCTCACTTTTACGTTTTTTAATATTCTTTCTTTTATACTATCCTCTATAAATATCCTTTTTTTACCATTTTTTTCAATTATCTCTTGAATTAAACCCTCACTTTTCTGTTTTATTGAGTTTATTTGCCCTCTTATAGTAGCTCTTGTTTTTCCCATCATTGCAGCAAGATCATCATAACTTAATTTTAGGTCTGTATTTAACAATACCCAAATTATTGCTCTTTCCATAGCACTAAAATTCTTAAAAATGCCATAAACACCTGTTTGAACAGGTGTTTGAACACCTAAACAAACACCTTCAACAGCTGTTTGTTTTTCAATTTTTTGAACAGGTGTTTTAAACAGCTGTTTAAACAGCTCTTTATCAATAGTATCAACAATATTTTTTAATCCTTCTATTTCATTTTTTATCGACGATATTTGCTGTTTTATATCAGAAATATCATTTTCTATTTTTTCATCCTTCTTATTCAAATGTTCAACCCACAAACCAAGGTTGTTTATATCCTTTTTTACAGCTTCAAAGCTTCTTTTTATCTCCTCTTTCTTTATTTCTTCATCTTTTTTTCTTTTAAATATCCATCTAAACATAATTTAATCACATAAATATTATTTATAAATCTTTTTATTTTTCAATTTTTCGTCGTATTTATTATAAAATTTTATTTAAAAAATATTTAATTTTTTATAAAAAAGATAAATGTTTATTCTTATAATCGATATATATAAAAAGCTGTTTAAACACCCTTAAACACCATAAAATTTTATTTAAACAGCTGTTTAAACACCCTTAAACACCATAAAATTTTATTTAAACACCTTTAAACACCCTATATTATAAAATAAATTAAAAAATCTTTTAAATTTTATTAAAAATAGGTTAAAATTAATAAAAATATTATTTTTAAGAATAATTGATAAGTGTATTAAAAAATATTTTTTTAATAAAAAGATTTTTAAATTAAAATTAATTATTATAAGTAAAGTAATTAATTAAATAAAATAATATAAATTTGATAAATAAAAAAAGATTTGATAAGTTTTGATTATTTACTGATAATAAGATTATTAAATAATAGGGTTATTAATTTATTTATAATAAAAAGATTTAATGATAAAATTGAAAGGAGGTGAGAAAATAAAAAATGAAAAAAACAAAAGCAATAAAAATATTTGGATGGATAATTGCTATTTTATCTTTGCTTAATTTATTAAGAATAAACATAACAGAAACATCTAATCCTTTGTTTCAACTAATAATCTCTTTAGTTGTTTTGGTTTTAGCAATAGTCCTTTTGACATTCAATCAAAAAAATAATAAAAAACAAGAAAAAGAAGTTAAAAATAAAAGAAAAAAATAAATTTTATTGACTTTAGATTAGTTTATTTAAATTTTTATTTTCACTTAGGTGACCTTAGTTAAAAAATAATAAAGAAAATAAAAATTTTAAATAAGTAACTTATACAATTTTTAAAAAATAAGATCCATATTATAATTTTTTTAATAAAAATAGCAAAAAATAAAAAATGAAAAACAAAACAAAAATAAAAAAATAATATTTAAGAATAAAATAAAAATTAAAAAAATTTATATTAGAAAGATTATAAAAAAATAATAGAATAATTAAATAATAAATATAATGATTTTAACTAAGTTAACCTTAGTGCAAAAAAATAAAAATATTAATAACCTATAGTAGAAAAAATTAGAAAAATAATAAAAAGTTCGCACAAGAGTTATTAAACGAACCATTATTTATAATAAAATTTGAAAAAATTTATAAAGAAGTTCGTTTTATTTTTTTTATGAAAAAAGAGGAATTCATAGAAAAATTAGAAGTTGAATTAAAATTAACTAAAAAATCTGAACTAACAATAAGAAACTACAAATATTTTAATTTAAAATTTTTAGAATATTGTAATAAAGATATAGAGCAATTAACAAAAGATGATGTAAAAAAATTTTTAGCTTATATTTCTGAAAAAAGCCCAAATTCCATACTTCTAGCAATATCAGCAATAAAATTTTCAACATTAAAAATTTTAGGTAAAGACTTAACAGAAAATATAGAAAGGCCTAAAAAAGAAAAATCTTTGCCAAAAGTATTAACAAAAGAAGAAATAAAAAAATTGATAGAAACTATAGAAACAAAAAAATCAAAATTAATAGTAAAATTCCTTTATAGTACTGGCTTGCGAGTTTCAGAATTAGTTAATCTTAAAAAAGAAGATATAAACTTTCAAGAAAGAATAGGAATAGTTAAAAAAGGAAAGGGAAAAAAAGATAGAATCTTTATACTTTCAGAAAAACTTGCTAATGATTTACAAGAATACCTTAATAATAATCAAGAAAATCTTTATCTTTTTTCTAAAGAAAAACCATTAACAACAAGAAACATACAGAAGATTATAAAAAAGACAGCAGAAAAAGCACAAATAAACAAAAAAGTAACTCCTCATGTACTAAGACATAGTTTTGCCACTCATTTATTAGAATCAGGAACAGATATAAGATTTATTCAGACTTTATTAGGGCATGAAAATCTTAATACAACCCAAATTTATACTCATGTAAATACCCAAGAACTTAAAAAAATAAAAAATCCATTAGATGATTTATAAAAATGTATATATCAAATTCATTAAAAAAAGAGATTTTAGAAAGAGACAACTTTAGTTGCCAAAAATGTTTTTATAAAGGTGATGAAGAAAATCTAAAAATTCACATAATAAATAAAGAAAAAAAGCCATCTAAAGAAAATCTAATTACTTTATGTGAAATATGTAATAATTATGCTCCAACAAAAGAAGAAGAATTTAAAGAATATATAAGAGAAAAGATAAATTCTGATATTTTAGAAACATTTAGGAAATATAGAAAAAATAACCCAAATATTGAAGGAATGAATAAAAAATTTGAAGATGGAAATATAATAACAAGACCACCATTAGGATATAAAATAATTGATAAAAAACTTGTTGTTGATGAAGAAAAAAAATTGATTGTCCAGGAAATATTTCAAACCTTCTTAAATGAAAATATAAGCTTAAATAAATTAGCGAAAAAATATAATTTATCTGTTAATGGATTAAAAAAAATATTGAAAAATTTTGTTTATGTTGGAAAGATAAAATTTAAAGGAAATTTAATAGACGGAAAACATCCACTTTTAATTTCTCATGAAATTTTTAATAGAGTTCAAAAAAAATTAGAAGAAAAATAATAATATAAAATATTTTTCTTATTTCATATATTTTTATAAACAACTATTATTTTTATTTTTATGCTTATATCAAAAAGAAAACTATTTGTAGGAATAGACGAATCAAATCACGGAAAATATCCTGAAATTTTTGTTGCAGCTTATTCTAATAAAGAAGAATATTCCATTTATTTACAAAATCCTATTAAAAAAGATAGAAAACATTTAGAATTAAATGAAAAACTTAGAAAAGTACGTTATAATTTTCTAATTTTACAAGAATATGATATAAATAGGATGAAGGAAGTAATAAAAAAAGATAAAAGAATAAATTTAAGTGTAAGAAGTATAGTTTTCTCTAGTTTATTAAAAGGAATTACTCGTTATTATAAAGATTATTCTTTAGAAATCTTAATTGACGGAGATTTAAAGATAGAAGAATTAAAATCTACAAAGAGTTTAATTTCTAAAATAGAAAGAATACCCGAAGAAAACATTTTTTTATATTCTGGAATTAAATTTGATGAACATATTTTAATAGTAAATTATGCAGATGAAATAGCGCATTTTCTTTTTAGAAAAAAAACTTTAGAAGATATTATTTCAGAAAAATATTGTTCAATTAGAAAAGAATTAATTCTTTAATTAAGGATCTCTGTCTTCCCAAGTTACTGGTTTTACTACATTTATATTATAAAAATAATCTTCAAATGCAATTCTGTACCCAAAATATAAAGAAACTAATTTTCTTTCTTTAAGTTTTTCTATTACTTCGGAATATTTTTTTATAAGGTCTTCTTTTTCTTTTATAAAAGAATTTAAAATCTTATATAATTTAATTTCAGCTTCGCGATAAGATTTTCCATAACCATTAGATTTAACTTCTACAATTAATAATTTGTATAATCCTTCTTTTTCTGTTTTATTTGTTTTACAAAGAAAAGCTAAATCAGGAACATAATTTCCTATTTTTGGATATTTTTCAAAATAAACAAAATTATCAATTTTGTCTTTTATTAAATCTATATTAGAATAAATCTTTTCTACTAATCTGTCGTGAATATCTTTTTTTATTTTTTTATAATAGACATGATGCTTTTTCCTATTCATTTTTTAGAATTATCTATATGACTTTTGTCTTTTCGCTCTCGCTTTGCTATCATTAGGTTTATAAGCTTCTTTTCTCCTAACATCCGCTACTAATAAATTTCTATCATAAGATAAGAACGCTTTTTTTAATTCATTATTTTTTGTTTTTTCTACTAAAGCTTTAGCAATTGCTAACCTAGCAGCCTCTATTCTAGAATTAGAACCGCCACCTTTAACTAAAACTTCAATATCATAATTTAATTTACCTAATTTTTCTTTTGCTATTTCTAATGGTTCTTCTATCATTAACCTTTTTATTAAAGGTAATAATTCATAAGGTTGTTTATTTATTATTATCTTGCCTGTTCCATCTTTTATTGTTGCTCTTGCTATACTTCTTTTTCTTTTCCCAGAAACAACTATAGATTGTTCTTTATTCATTTTTTCCTTTTAATAATTTAGTTAGTTGCAATAAAGTTATTCCTTTTTCTTTTTTATTTTCTAAAGAAATTTTTTCTTTATTTTCTAATCCCTTCGGAACACTTTCATAACATTTTATTTTTTTTAAAGCTTCCCTTCCTCTATACTGTTTGTAAGGCAACATTCCTCTTATTGTTCTTTTCATTATCTTTTCTACATTAGAAGGAAAAAATGGGCCTTTTTGAATATCACCTCCCTTTCTTCTTTTTTTTAAATATTCCTCTAATACAGATTCTTTCTTTCCTGTTATAATTGCTTTTTCTGTATTTACTATGATAACTTTATTTCCCAATAAAGCTTTTTTTGCAGCAAAACTTGCTATTCTTCCTAAAGGAGAGTTAGTTGCATCAATTATTATTTCTTCTTCCATTTTTAAGTTATTATTTTACCTTTAATTTCTTTATTTTTTTTAATTTCATCTCCTATAAAAGATATTTCACATCCAGCTTTTTTCAATTTTGTAATTGCTTTTTCCGAAAAAGATAAAGCAATTATTTTTACTTTTTTAGTTATATCTCCAGAAGATAAAACTTTCCCAGGAACTATAATAATATCTCCTTCTTTAGCTTTTTTTTCTATTTCACTAATATTAATTTCTATTTTTTTTCTTCTTGGTTTTGATAATAATTCTGCTATCTCTTTATTTTTTCCTTTTATTAATTCTTTTACACTATCAACTAAAAAAATATTTGTTTTTCTCTTTATTTGTTTTTTTATTTTTGTCTTACTTTTCATTTTTATGCAGGGAAGAGGATTCGAACCTCTGAAGGCACTAAGCCACAGCGTCTTGAGCGCTGCCCGTTTGACCGCTTCGGTATCCCTGCTTACATTTATTTATATAGGGATACAAAAGCAGTTTTAAATTTTACTTAATTTCTTTTAAATTATCTTTTAATATTTGAATAGATTTAATCATAATTTCTTTTGCTTCTATTTGGCCGAATGATTCTATAGTAAATAAAATTTCTTTTTCATTTGGTTTAACGTAAACTATTTCTTCATTAAATTTTACATATTCATCTAAAAAATCAAATGCTATTTTATCTTTATTTTTTATTTTCTCAAAAGTTTCTTTATCAACTTCAATTATTTTTTCTTTTTCAATTTTATCTTTACTAACTTTCTCTATTATTGGTGTATAAGAATAATAAACTAAACCAGGAGAAAATTTTGTATGCTGTATTCCCTTTCCAAATCTTGCTATTGCTAAAAAATTTAATTGTTGATCTTTTGCTAATTCTACAATAGGAATTTTATCATATACTACTTCTGCCTTTCCTTTTAAATCAGAAGAATAAACAATACATGGACCTTTAGCGTTTAATTTTAATTCTATTTCACATAAACTACATCCTTTACCTTTACATTTACATTCTCCTTTTAATTCCATATCTTTAGGAGTCTTTAATGGTATTAAACCCAACCTTAGTGCTAATACTTCATCATATAAAACAGAATCATTATTATAAAATTCAACCTCATCTATTGCTAATATAGGAATTTCTAAAGAAGATCTTCTTATAGCATTTGCTAAACTATCTTCTATTTCTAATAAAAAAGATATTTTTTCTTTTTTATTTTCTAATACTTTCATTTTTTTCTTTATTTTTCTTTGTTTTTAAATTTAATTAAACTCTTCTTCCCCTTCTTCCACCTTTTTTCTTAGGACCACCTCTTGGTACTTTAGTAATATCAATTACATTTAATATTTTAAATCCTTCTTTTCCGAAAGTTTTGACAGCAGAATATGCTCCTGGACCTGGACTTGTCATTCCTGTTTGTGCTTTTATTTTAATAAAAAGAGAATTTATTCCTAAATCTTTAGCTATTTCTGCTACCCTTTTTGCTACAAACATTGCTATAGTAGGATTTGCTTTTAATCTATCCTGCTTTGTGACTTGCCCTCCAGATATTCTAGCTATAGTTTTACCTGTTAAGTCAGTTAAGTTAATTATTGTATTATTAAAAGATGTATAAATATATACCACACCAATTATTTCTTCTTTTTCTTTCATTTTTCTTCTATAAAAATATTTTCATTTAGTTTTTTATTATTTTCTTCTGAAATTTTCTTTTTTAAAGTAATTTCAATTTTTTCTTCTTCTCCTTTTTTCACTATGTAACTAGGAGAATTTACTCTAACACCTCCTACTTTAACATGTTTATGAACTATAAGCTGTCTTGCTAATTTAGGAGTAATATTATATTTTTTACTTAAAATTGTTTGTAACCTTCTTTTTAACCAATCTTCTTTATTTAATGCTAAAACATCAGAAATACTCTTTACATTTAAACCTATCTTATTTAATTTTTCTATAAATTTTTTTTGTTCTTCGTATGATGCTGTTAATATTTTTTTTGCTTTTTCTCTTATTTTATTAATTTTATATTCTGCTTTCCATATTTCTCTTTTGTTTTTTAATCCATATTTTTCTTTTATTTTATTTTCTTCTTCAATTCTTAATTTATCAAAAGGTTTTTTTGGTCTTGAATATTTTTTCTTTTTTCTTATCATTTTTTATTATTTTTTTGATTTAGTTGGTTGTTGTTTTTTTCTTTGAACTCCAACTACCTTATTCTTTCTAAAATGAGATTTTGTTCTCTGTCCTCTTACAGGTTGACCTGTAGCATGTCTTAATCCTCTGTAAGATCTTATCTTCTTTAATCTTTTTATATCAAATTCTTTTCTTAAATCTAAATCAGAACCAATTAAATGAATATCTTCTTTACTTTCTCTCTCATTTCTTCTGTTAAATAAATGAGAAGGCAAATCTGGATTTTGAATAAAATTTGATATTTTATCTATCTCTTCTTTTGTTAATTCAGAAATTCTTTTATTTTTATCTATATCTAAAATATTACATACAGCATTAGAAAAACTCCATGAAACTCCCTTTATCTTTGTTAAAGCAGGATAAACTCTCATATTAGATGGTATATCAACAGATAGAATTCTAATTAAGTTTTCTTCTTTTTCTTCTTTATTTTGTTTTATTATCTTATCCATTTTTTTATTTAGCAAATAAATTATGCCTTTGTAATTCTGTTAATTCTTCAAATATCCTTTTTTCTACAGCTTTTTTTGGATCTGGTAAGCTAGGTATTCTTTTTTTTATATCTTCAAAACTTTCAAATGGTTTTTCTTCTCTTGCTCTTATTATATCTTCTTTATGTTTTTTTCCAAAACCCGGAAGTAACTCTAATTGATGAATTCTCGTATTTATTGGTTGAGCTTTATTAAAAAATTCAACAAATTTTTTTTCTTTTTTTTCTACCATCTCCTTTATAAATTCTTCTAAATTTTTTTTTGCGGTTTCTGTTAATTTTTCTCTTAATAGTCTTCCTTTTATAAAATGAATTTTATCTCTTTTCCCTTCTCCTATATAAACTCTTTCTTTTAATTCTAATGTTATTCCTCTTCTTGGTATTAATTCTAATAATATTAATTCATTTTCACATATAGCCTGAGCTACAGCCATTCCCCTTCTTTCTAAAGGATAACCATATGGTAAAAAATCTAATATAATTGCATATTCTTCTTTTATCATTTTCTTTATTTGTATTTCTTGACAATGTCAAGAATTTTATTTGTTTCCTCTTCATTTAAAACAACATCTACTAATATTTTATTTAATTCTGAAACATTTTCAGGTAAGAAATCTATTATTTTTGAAATATGCTCTGATTTAATTTTTATTAAATCTAAACTTTCTAATTCTTTTCTTAAACTTATTGCATCTTCATTTTTTAATTTAATAAATTTTTTTATAAAACCCTTTAATTCCTTTCTTTTTTCCTCATCCATTTCTATATTTTCAATTAAATTCAAACTTTCTGCCATGCTTAAACTTTTCATTTCTTTTATTTTCATTTTAATATTTTAAATGAATCGGGTTGATTAATAATTTTTTTATTCTATTAAAATCCTTTATTTCTACAATATAAATCTTTCCTTTTTTTCCAATTATTTTTCCAGATTTTCCATTAAATCTTTTTGGGAAATTTATAGGATGACTTATATCTATTTTTATTACTACTTTATCCCCCTCTTTATAATTATATAATATTTTAGATGTCTTTATCTTTCCACTTTCTCTAGTAGCTTTTTTTATTTTTGCCATTTTATTTCTTATAATAATGTTTTAATTCATTTATTATTTTTTTCAACGTTTCTTTTAAAGCATTAAATATATTATAATCCGTAATTTTAGAATTAAATATTTTTTCTTTAGTTTCTAATTTTGTTTCTATTTCATGTAAAAAAATTTTTCCATGTTTAGATTTTTTTAATCTTATTGATAATTGTTTATAATCTACTATATTTTCAATTTTTTTTAAATAATTATTCAATATATTATTTATTTTTTCTTTCTCAATTTCTTCTAAATCAAACCCTATTAATTTTAATTTTTCCATTATAATCTTACAAGAAAATATTATTTAATTTTTGTGTTTATATTTTCTGTTATGCTTCCTTGAAATAAATTTCCTTTATTATTTGCTTCATTCATATTACTCTTAATTGCATTAAACATTCTTTCTCCCCAAACCTTAATTCCACATATATCACAAACATCTATAACAGAGTTTTCATCTATATGTTTGTTGCAATAAACGCATTTCTTTACCATAAATCTTGTTCTTTTTTAATGTTTTTAAATCTTTTTATTATTATAAAGTTAATCAAATTTCTTTATTATCTTTAAAAGAAAATTTAATTTTATATATTTTTATTATTTTTTTGTAGGATCAATAACTCTTCCTATAAATAAAATATTTCCTGTATCTTTTTGTTGTATTATAAATATAAAAGGATGATCTGCTCTAAATATTTTTCTTAATGGATATGCGGAACTACCCATCTTCCTAACAGTAGTCGCAGCAGCTGCTTCTGTTCCCTCTTCATTAACTTTAACATATGCTTTATGAATTATAAAATCAATAAATAAATCCTTTTCTTTTCTCATTCCAGAAAAATCAGCATTATAACTAAAAGCAGTTATCATTCCTAAAGACTTCATAGTTTCTTCCATATGATATTCTGTTTCAAATTCAAATTTAGGTAAATAAATACTGTCTATATCTGTTTTTTTCATTTGAGACTTGTATTCATTTAGTTTTTCTAAAGAAAATTCTATATCTTCAAGCGTGTAATTATAAACAATTTTTTCTTTCCTTTCATAATCATATTCTTCGTATTGTTTTGGTAATAATATCAACATAGAAATTTTATCCCCTTTATAAGGTAACTCTAATATTTGCATTTTTTCTGTTTCAAAATAATTTAGATACCCTCCCTTTCTATACATCATAGGAACTTTTACAATATTTTCAGGTGTTATTTTAAAATCTTGCTCTTTAGTGTATTCTTTATTAAATTCCTTCTCCCAACTACCTTTAAAATAAATAGCATTTGTAATTATTAATCTAGTTAATGGACTTAAATCTTTGATTATATCTTTAATTTTATCATTAGTTTGTTCTTCAATAAAACTATTAATTGTTTGTATTGATTTTTCTCTTTCATTAACAAAATCCAAATTTGTTGCTTTTCCACCATAATATTTTTCAACTCTACTTTTATAATCTTCAAGCAAATTATAATCTTTTTGAACCCATAAAGCATTTCCTGTTCTTAATTCATAATCCTTATTTCTTTCATTAATCTCATTATAGATTGCAGCAAAATTTGGTCTTAATACACTGTTTTCTGGAAAATGAAAAACAGATTTAATTTCTTCTGCTGTTTTTCCTTCTGCTCCTTCATATACTAATGCTAAAGCAGAGAAAATACTATAAGGAGAATAAAAAATATTTTTCCCTTTATTTTTAGGATCATTAATTAATTGATTATATAAATCAAAAGCAAATTGGTTATTTGCATTAATTACTTCTTGAATCCCTTGTTGAGTAAAGCCGGTATCATCTGCTTTTGGAGGTTGTTTAGGTTCATATGGATAAAGAAAAATAACTGCTGTTACAATTGCAGAAATCATAAAAAGAGTTATAATACTTATTATTATTTTTTTACTCATTAATCTTAGAATAAAAAGACCTTTAAAAATCTTTTTTTAACTTCAAATTAATTCAAACTAAAAAAGATTATATAGAAAATTTTTTAAATGGTCTTTTTATAAATTAAATATGATAATTCCGGTAAGATGTTTTTCATGTGGTAAGCCTATAGCACACTTGTGGGAAGAATATAAAAAAAGAATAGAGAAAGGAGAAAATACTAAAAAAGTTTTAGATGAATTAGGATTAGAAAGATATTGTTGTAGAGCAATGTTTTTAGGGCAAGTTGATTTATTACAAGAGATTAATAAATTTAAGAAGTTTTAATATCGCATTCTTAATTACTTAGGAAATTTCCCATCTGTTTACTTTTCCACATTTTTCACAAATTATTATTTTCATTTTCTTTTTTATTCTAATTCTTTCTTTTCCCGAATAAGGATTTAAGCAGTATTTACAAAATTTTTTTCTTTTATCTTTTAATTTAATATTATACTTCATAGCTAATCTTTTTATTTTTTTAATATCTTTAGATGTTTTATCCTTTGTATTAGAAAAAAAATAATTTATTATTTTTTCAACATTTTTTTTATTCAGTTTCCTCTTTGCCATTATATTTTTGTCTTACTTTTCATTTTTATGCAGGGAAGAGGATTCGAACCTCTGAAGGCACTAAGCCGCATGGTCCTTAGCCATGCCCGTTTGACCGCTTCGGTATCCCTGCTTATACTTAATTGTATCTAATTTTAATTAAGATAATAACATTTAAAATCTTTTCATTAAAATAAAAGAATATTAAATAATAATCTTTATAAATAAAATTTCATTTTAAATTAAAGATGAATAAAAGAGGTTTGTCAACAATTGTAGCAACTTTGCTTATTGTTTTAATAGCAATTTCAGCAGTTTTAGTTGTTTGGAAAGTTATTAATAAACAAACTACCTCTACATCAAAAGAAATTGAATCTTCTTTAGATATTTTAACTTTATCTCAATCTATAAAAATAAATGAAGCAAAATATGAAGAAGAAACAAATACAACAAAAATTATAATAACAAATACGCAAAAAGATATAAATAATTTAAATTTAGTAATAACTAATGAATCGAATTCTCAATCTTTTAGTATAAACCTAACTTCAGGAATAAATATTATTACTAAAGAAATTAATTTAATCTCTCCTAAACTAGCTTTATTAGTTTATAAAAATAAAGTTTTAAATTCAAAAGAAATATTAAAAGAAAATCTTATTTCATTATCATTTAATCTTTTAATAATCTCACCTCAAAACACAACCTACAATACAAACACAATTAACTTCAACATAACAGCAGATGAAAATTTAGATACTTGCATATATACATTAAACAACTGGCAAACAAATATAAGCATGACAAAATTAAATGACACTTATTTCTATAACATAACTCAATTAGACGATGGAAGCTACACAGCAAAATTCTGGTGTAATGATACAAATGGAAATATAAATAATAAAGAACAAGTTAGTTTTAGTATTGATACAAGAATACCTATTTCATCTTGTACTACAATAACATCATCAGGAGAATACACTTTAACTGCTGATATAATTGATTCAACAGCAACAACATGTATTAACATACAAGCAAATAATGTAATATTAGATTGTCAAGGCCATACTATAGGCGGAAAAGATACTTCAAACACAAATGGAATTTACATTTATAGAAGTTCAGCTCAAAATACAAATATAAAAATAAAAAATTGTATTGTTAGTGATTGGTATTATGGAATTTATTTTTATGGAGCAGAAAGTAATATATTAGAGGGAATAATCTCTAATTCAAATTATATTTCTATATATACTTCACCAACATCACCAAATAATAAAATAATTAACTGTTCCTCTTCTTATAACAACGATGGGGTTCAAATAAGATCTCAAAATAATAAGATTATAAATTGTTCTTTTAATAATAATCAAATAGGGGTAAGACTTAGATTAGGAAGTGATTATACAGAATTATTAAATTCTTTTATTACTAATAATTCACAATATGGTATCTATCTTTATTCAGATTCAAATAATTTAATTTATAATAATTTATTCAATAACACAAACAACTTCTACTTTGATGGAATAATATATGCTAATAACTGGAACACAACAAAAACATCAGGAACAAATATAGTAAATGGACCATACTTAGGTGGTAACTTCTGGGCAAAACCAGATGGAACAGGATTTAGCGAAACTTGTTCTGATTCTGATTCAGATGGAATTTGTGATTCTGCTTATACTCTTGCTTCTAATAACATAGATTATTTGCCTTTGACTTATATAGATACTACACCACCTCAAATCTCATTTGTAGACCCAACTCCTACAAATGGAACAATAACATCAAACACAAGCATAATAGTAAATATAAGCATAATAGAAGAAAATTTAAATACATTTATCTGGAATTGGAACGGAACAAATTACAGCTTATATGATGATTCTTTAGTTTTAATGTTTAACTTTAATAATGTTTCTGCTTTAGGCGAGAATGCAACAAAAGCTGTTGATTTAAGCAAGTATGGAAATAATGGAACTATAATTAATGCTGTATGGACAACAGATGGAAAATATGGCTCTGCTATGAGTTTTGACGGAAATGGGGATTATGTTAGTGTTCCGATTAGTGTTGCAAATTCAGTTTATACTATTTCTTTGTGGGTAAAGACAACTTCTTCTGATGGAAATCAGTGGGCATATGCCGAGGGAAACTCTGCTAATTCATATCCGTTTTTAGGAGTAGGAATTAATTCAGGGAAAGTAACCTATCTTGGCAGAGGAAATTCTGGCAGTGCATTTAGCATATCTACAACAGACAACAAAAATGATGGAAATTGGCATCATATTGTTGCCATTCAAAATGCTTTTAATGACCATAAACTTTATGTAGATGGAAATTATGTTGGTAGTTCAAATACCTTAATAACATCAGGAACATTTAATGAGAAAAGAGTAGGTTCTATGCAGCAAGGAAGTAATTCTTTTTATTTTCAAGGAAATATAGATGAAGTTTATATCTACAATAGAAGCCTATCAGCAGATGAAATTAAACAGCTCTATTATTCTAATTTATATAAATATGACAAAGATAAATGGCAATTCATAACAAATCAATCAAATTTATCTGTTGGAACATACACATATCAAGGTTTTGCAAAAGATATTAAAAAAAATCTGAATAATACAGAATCAAGAGTAATAATAATTAACAAATAAAGAAATTAAAATAATAATATAAAAAGTGAAAACAGCTTTATGGCTTCGCTTCTGTTTGAAACTAAAACCATAAACGTAAGCTGCTTAACTTCTGTGTTCGGAATGGGAACAGGTGTTTCCAGCTTACTATGGCCGTTTTCTATAATAAAAGAAAATAAGTATTTTTAAACTTTATTATTGCTTTATATTATAAAAGCGCCTGTAGCTCAGTCAGGATAGAGCACAAGGTTCCTAACCTTGGTGTCGAAGGTTCAAATCCTTCCAGGCGCGTTAAAAAAATTTAAAATAAGAATAAATTAAAACAGAATAAATTATTGCTATTATTTCATTTGTTATAAAATATTTTTTTGAGATAACATAACCATTACTTAATTTAAAAGCAATATATATTAAAATTATCCATTGAAGAAAAAGAACATGAAAGTATATTAATAAAGAATTAAAGAAAGAAATAACAATCTTTTGAGTGAAAGAGATAATAATTGAAATTATTATTAAATTCAAACTGAAAAATAGAAAATTTTCTTTTTTATCTTCAAATTTTTTATTAGAGATTATCTTTTTTTTAAAAGGATTTAAGCTTTGTCTAAAAACAAAACCAAAACTTATACTAATAAACCAAGAAACATAGGGCTTAATTAAAAGAAAAAATTTTTCAAATATATTAAAATTATAAAATTCAATTAAGGTTATAATTCCCATAATTAAGAAAATAATTAATTCTATATTCAAAAAAATATCTTCTCCATCCCGCATAATACTCTCTTAAATTTTCAATTCATAAATTTTTCTAATATTGCTGTTTTTAGCAAGATTTTAAAACTATTCTATTTTAATATCTTTATGTAAAAAAAGCACCGATAGTATAGCAGTTAGTATACCAGCCTTCCAAGCTGGTGACCCGGGTGCGAATCCCGGTCGGTGCATTTTATTAATAAAATTATTATATGAAAAATGAGAAAAATAAATTATGATAGAATATATAAAATATTAATAGTAATTCCTTTAATTTTATTCTTTCTTTCACTAGTATATATGGTAAATTTTTATAAAATTAATAAAGATTTTTTTTATAAAGACATAACTCTTAAAGGAGGGACCTCTATTACCCTATATCAGAAAATTGATATTAATGATTTATCCCGTTACCTTTCTTCTAATAATATTAAAGATTTTAATATAAGAGAAATTTCAGATTTAATAACAAAAGAACAACAAGCAGTAATTATAGAAGTATCTTTAAATCCAGAAGAAATAAAACCTATAATAGAAAAATATATTAATTCTACTCTGACAAAAGAAAATTCTTCTATAGAATTTACAGGTTCTTCTATTGGAGCGGGTTTTTATAGACAAGCCTTGTTTTCAATTTTATTGGCATTATCTTTAATGGGGATGGTTGTATTCTTTATTTTTTCAAAGGGATTAAAAATAAAATTTTTCGTTTTTATTTTATCTATTTTGCCTTTATTTTTATTTTTTTTAGGAATTTCTATAAATAATCTT
This sequence comes from Candidatus Pacearchaeota archaeon, assembly GCA_038874355.1. Lineage (NCBI taxonomy): Archaea > Nanobdellati > Candidatus Pacearchaeota archaeon. The sequence continues at coordinate 229,965 of JAVZCO010000001.1, forward strand.
TTTTTTGTTTCTATTCTTTGTTTAATTATATGTTTATTTATTTATTTTAAAAAAAATGTTCCTTCTTTTTTTATAGTACTATGTGTTATCTTAGATATTTTTATGACATTAACTTTGATTAATATTTTAGGAATAAAAATTTCAACAGCAGGAATTGTTGCTTTATTAATGCTTGTTGGCTATTCTGTTGATTCCGATATATTATTAACAACAAGAGTTTTAAGATCACAAGAAGGAAATACTAATGAAAAAATATACTCTGCATTTAAAACAGGAATTTTAATGACAATAACAACTCTTTGCGCAGTAATAATCTCTTTTTTTGTTACTAAAAATTTCTCTCCTGTATTAAAACAAATTTTTACTATATTAATAATAGGACTTTTATTTGATATAATGAATACATGGTTTACTAATGCAGGTTTAATTAAACTTTATATGGAAAGAAGAAAATGAAAAGAATAAAAATAGGTATAAGAACATGGATTTTAATCTTTTTTTTAGTTTTTTCAATAATATCCATAAAACCTTCTTTTGAAAAAGGAGTTATTATAAAAAGTGTAGAAAAAGATTCTCAAGAAGAAATAAGCGGATTAAAACCGGGATTGATAATAAAAGAAATAAACGGGATCAAAATAAATAATGTAAAAGATTATTCCTTTGTTTTATCTAATATTAATTTTGAAAATTTCACAAAAATAGAAATAACAACCAAATATCAAACTTTTTATATTTTTAAAAACGAATCACTGAAAATAAATGTAGCAGATATACCAAGAAATAACTTAAAATTAGGGCTTGATTTACAAGGTGGTGCAAGAGCTTTAGTAAAACCAGAAAATATTTCATTGTCTTTACAAGAGATTAACGAATTAATTGCAATTACAAATGAAAGATTGAATGTTTATGGAATAACAGATGTTTCTATTAAACCTGTAACAGATTTAGAAGGAAATAATTATATACTTATAGAAATAGCTGGAATGTCTCAAGAAGAACTACAAGATCTTGTTGGAAAACAAGGAAAATTTGAAGCAAAAATAGAAAATGAAACAGTTTTTGTTGGTAGCAAAAAAGATATAACTTATGTTTGTAGAAATGATGCAACATGTTCTGGAATACACTCATGCCAACAATATAGTGAAGGATATATTTGCAAATTTCAATTCTCTATAACTTTAAGCGAAGAAGCAGCAAAAAGACACGCGCAAATAACTTCTAATTTGAATGCTAATATAACAGAAGGAAATGAAAGATATTTAGATAAAAAATTAGATTTATATGTTGATGATAAATTAACAGATTCTTTATTGATATCTGAAGATTTAAAAGGAAAAATAACAACACAAATTGCTGTTTCTGGTTCTGGTGTTGGAAAAACACAAGAAGAAGCAATAAAAAACGCTCGTTTGAATATGAATAAATTACAAACAATTTTAATAACAGGAAGTTTACCTTATAAATTAGAAATAGTTAAAATAGATACAATATCGCCTAAACTTTCTTCTTCATTTTTAAAATACTTATTATATACTGCTATTTTTTCTTTGTTAGGAGTTTCTTTTATTATTTTCTTGGTTTACAGAAAAATTAAAATATCTTTAGCCATCCTTTTAACTAGTTTTTCTGAAATATTTATAATTTTAGGATTTGCAGCATTTATAAAATGGAATTTAGATTTAGCAAGTATAGCAGCTATATTAACAACAATTGGAACAGGTGTAGATCAACAAATAATTATTATTGATGAAACCAGATCAAAAAAAGAAATTTCCTTTATACAAAAAATAAAAAGAGCACTATTCATTATTTTTGGAGCTTATTTTACTGTCTTGGCATCATTAATCCCATTATACTGGGTTGGCGCAGGATTATTAAGAGGTTTTGCTTTCACAACAATATTAGGAATAACTATAGGAGTGTTTATAACCAGACCAGCTTTCGCAGAAATTTTAACAAAATTAGAAAAATAAAATGTTTCCTTCAAAACATATATTATATAGTTTTATTCTTTGTTTAGTCTTTTATATAATTCTTCCTTATGGAGAAATTTTTCCTTATATTATAATATTTTTGTCTTCTGTTTTGATTGACATAGATCATTATTTTATTTATGTGTATAGAAAAAAAGATTTTTCTTTGCTTAATTCTTGGAGATGGCATATGATGTTAAATAAAAATGAAAAAGAAAGAAATAAAGAAATTCCTTTTTTACATATCTTTCATACTTTTGAATTTATCTTGCTTACATTTATTTTATCTTTTTTCTTTAAGATATTTTTATGGATTTTTTTTGGCTTAATTTTTCATTCTTTTTTAGACTTAAAAGACATGAAAAGAAGAAAACTTTATAATACCAGAGAATACCTTTTAATTAAAGCATTATTGAAGAGATAGGTATTTATATATCTCTCTTTTTTTAAAATAAATATGGAAAATGAAATCTTAAAAAAGGAAATAATAACAAATACACGTTGGAATTTTTTTTCTTCATTTTTAAGTAAATTAGGCGCTGTAATTTTTACAATATTAATAGCCAGAATATTACAACCAGAAAAATATGGAATTTATAATCTTGCTATTTCTTTATCTTTATTTTTTGTAACATTTGCAGATTTAGGAATTAACGCTGTTCTTGTTAAAACATTATCTTATTTATCTTTAAAAAATAAAAAGAAAATTAAATCTTATTTTAATTATCTTATAAGGCTAAAATTTATTTTAAGTTTGTCATTTTCTTTATTATTAATATTTTTATCTTATCCTTTATCTAATTTCGTTTTTAATAAACCAAATCTTTATTTGCCTTTATTAATAAGCGGCTTTTATGTTTTTATTTTATCTTTTGAGAATTTTTTTACATCTTTGTTTTATGTTATAAAAAAAGTGAAATATATAACAATTAAAGAAACAATATTTCAACTTGGAAGAATATTTTTAGCTTTATTTTTATTTTATTTTATTTTAGAAAAATATAGAGTAGAAGGATTGTTTTTTGGCTTAATTTTTATATCTTTATTAATTATAATTTATTCTATTTTTTATCAAAAAAAATTCTTTCCTTATATATTTGAAAAAGAAAAATATTTCTTAACAATAGAAGAAAAGAAAAAAATAAAAAATTTAATTTTAACTTTAACTATAATAAATATATCTGTAATATTTTTTTCTTATATAGATACAATTATGCTTGGAATTTTTGTTACATCAGAATATATCGGTTATTATAGAGCTGCTTTTTCTGTTATTTTTAGTTTAGTTGCTTTATTCTATTTTCATTCTTTATTTTTACCTTATTTTACTCAGCTTAAAGAAAAAAAATTAGAAAAAATAATAAATAAACTTTTATACTATTCATTTATTTTAGTTTTTCCTGTAATCTTTTTAATATTTTTATTTTCAAACTACATTATATATTTATTATTTGGCTATTCTTATTTATCATCTTCTTTAACATTAAAAATATCTGTTTTATTGATCATAGAATATTTTATAACTCAATTATTATCCTCTCTTTTTACAGCAAAAGATAAACAAAATTTGCTAATTAAACCAATCTTAATATCTACTTTTATTAATATTTTATTAAATTATATTTTAATAACAAGATTTTTAAGAATTTCTCAGCTTGCTGCAATAAATGGAGCAGCAATAGCAACAATAATAAGCAGATATTTTTATCTTTTTTTTGTGCTAAAAATAACAAAAGAAAAACTAAAAATAAATTTAAAATTTAATTTTATTAAGCAACTAATTGCAAGTTTAGTTTCAGCAATAATTTTATTCTTTATTAAATCAAAAATTGTTGATATGAATTTAATTTATGGACTTCTTTTAGTTATCCTTTATATGATAATTTATGCTTTATTTGTTTTTATTTTTAAAGTAATAAAAAAAGAAGATATTATGCTTTTATTAAATAAAAAGATATAAATATGATGAAAATAGAAAAATAAAATGAAATATAATCAATTTTATCACTCTTGTGTTCATAATTACTTAATTAATGATATAGAATATTATTTAATTAGAGCAAAAATCTCTTTTTTGAGATATTTTTCTAATATCCCTTTAAAGAATAAAAAAATATTAGAATATGGTTGTGGAATGGGTCAAAATATTTTTTTAATAAAAAATCAAGCAAAAGGATATGATATTTCAAAATTTGCTTTAAAATTTTGTAAACAGAAAGGAATTAAAATAATAAATAATAAAAAATTTATTAAAAATAATTTTTATGATATAATACTTAGTAGTCATGTTCTGGAACATTTAGAGAATCCATTAAATAATTTAAAATTCTTAAATAGAAAATTAAAAAAAGGAGGACTTTTAATACTGATAATTCCCTTAGAAAAAAATAATAAATCTTCTTTAAATCCAGATCTTAAAAATTATCATCTTTACTCCTGGACTTTTAAAACAATTAATAATCTCCTTCATAAAGCAGGTTTCAAAGTTTTAAGAAATGAAGTTTTTTATGGAACAGCATATCATAAACTCAAATTTTTAGCTAGGATAAGGTTTTTTCTTTACTTATCATTAACTACTTTAATTGGTAGGCTTTTAGGGAGTTCAGAGCTTAAAATAATCGCAGAAAAGAAATAAAATCTTATATATCTAAAAAAATTTTATTTTCAAAAAAGTCTTTAATATTTTTTAGTAAAAATTAATGCTTTTTTAAATTTAAAAATGAAAAATTATTTTCTTCTTATTTTTCTTTTCATCTTTTTATTTAACCACCAAAAGAAACCAAAATTTCTTATAAGTTTTCTTCCAATTGCTTTATAAAAAGGATAGTCATCATAATAATAAACTATTTCCCCCCACCTTTCTTTAAATTTATTTATTCCAATAAGATTTCCTCTTGGTTTTATTTGATATCCTCCTAAATCTAATTTTTTATAACCATTCTTTTTACTCCACAATATTAAATTCCAATATAATAAATTATTAGGATGAAAACTTAAATACTCTTTCAATGAAGCATTTCTTGTTAATGTTGGAATGTTATTTTTTATTTTTAGAGTAGCTCCAGCAATTATTTTATTATCTTTTTTACAAACAAATAAAATGTCCATATTTTCTTTTAAATGCTCAAATGTTTCAACTCTTATTATCTTTTCTTTCAATTCTTTTTCATAGATTTTATAAAATTCTTTCAAATCTTCTTCTTTATTAGTTTCTTCTACTATTAAATTATTTTTAATTGCCTTTTTTATCCCCCAACGCGCATCTTTATCAAGATTTTTCATTATTTCTTCTTCATTAGGTGTTAAATCAACAATTACTGTAGCATTAATATCTTTCATATAAAGTAATGGTCCAATTATATTTATAAATGTTGTTTATCCTATACTTATAATGGATATAAAAGAAAGATTTTTAAGAAAAATTACAGAAAGAATATTACCACTCTTCAAAAAACTAAATATACCTTCTGAAATCTTAACTTTATTTAGAATAATTTTTGCTATTTATGTTTCTATAATTCTCTTGTTAGGTAATCGTATTCTTTCAATTATATCTCTTACAATATACCAATTTATATTCCTATTAGACTATATAGATGGTAAATTAGCAAGATACCAAAGAAGATTTTCTTTAAGATGGGTAAAAATAGATATTTTATCTCATTATATTATTTCTTCTTTTTTTATTTTATCTATATCATTATCATATTTCATAAAAACTAAAAATTTTATTCTACTTTATAGTGGACTTTTTTGTTTTTTATTAATTCTTTCATCTTTTTTTATTGAATTAATAAATTTTAAAAAAATAAGATTAAATAATAAACAAAACAAAAATAATAGAACATCATTTCCTTTCTATTCTTTTTTTGGAATAGATAACCCATTCAATATATTTTATTTTCTTGTTTTATTAAATTTAATTTCTTTTCTTATAATTTTTTATACTATCCTGTATATATTACTTTTACTTATAAAAATTAAACGAATAACCTTTATTTCAAATTATAAATAAATTAAAAATGAAATCAAAAAAGAAGATTAAAGAAGAATTAGCAAATCAATATTTTGGAAAAGAAGCCGAAGAATATGATTATGTTAGAGAAAAAGATCCAAGAAGAAAAGCTGTAATTGAAATACAAAAAGAAATAACATCCTCTTTTTTAAAAGATACTGGGAAAAAAAATATTTTAGATGTAGCTTGTGGGACAGGTAGATTTTTTGGACTTTATACCCCTAGAGAAATTTATGGTATAGATATTTCTCCGGATATGTTAAAACAAGCGAGAAAAAAGAAAGGTGTTAAAAAAATTGTAATTGCAGATGCGGAAAAAATTCCCTTTCCAAATAATATGTTTGATGTTGTAATTACTTCTCAATTTATAATGCACACCCCTTTTTATATGAAAGTTATAAAAGAAATGGTAAGGGTGGCAAAAAAGGGAGGATCTATTATTATTGATTTTCCAAATAAATATTCTTTATCTTACCTTTCCACAAAAATAAGGTTATTAAAAGGAAAATTGAGATATTATAATCTATTTACAAAAAAACAAATACTTAAAATAGCAAAAGATAATAATCTCGAAATTAAACAAATAAGAGGAACGGTTATTTTTTCTCCAATGTTCCTACCAAAATCTTTTACTAAACTTTCAATAAAACTTAATTCATTTTTATTAAAATTATTTCCCGAATTATCTTATGTCTATTATGTTCATTTTATAAAAAAATGAAAATAATATCTTTTACAATAGATGTTGAACCGGATTTACATTCTAATACTTATAAAGGTATAACAGAAGGGATTCCAAAAATTTTAAGCTTATTAAATAAATATAAAATAAAGGCAACTTTTTTTGTTACATGCGATTGTATTGAAAAATATCCAGAAGTGTTTAAAAAATTAATAAAAGAAGGTCACGAAATTGCTTTACATGGTTATAGACATGTAAGATTTGATGAGTTAACTTATAAAGAAAAAGAAGAAAATATAAAAAAATCCATAGAATGTTTTAAAAAATATCTTAAAATAAAACCAAAAGGATTCAGAGCACCTCAGCACAGTATAGATAAAGAAACTTTATTCTTATTAAAAAAATATAAATTTGAATATGATTCAAGTATTACTCCATGGAATTTTTATCATTTATTATTCTTTTGGAAAATAAAATTAAAACTCGTGCATAATTTTAGGAAAATGAAACCTCATTTTTGGGGAGGATTAAAAGAAATACCTATAAGTTCTTTTATAATGCCCTTTTCTTCAGTGACTTTAAGAATATTGCCAAAATACCTATTAATGATTTATTTATTTTTTATATCTATTTATAAAAAACCTATATTTATGATACATTCATGGGATCTAATTAACATTCCTAATTCAAAAATTTATAAATTATCCAAAAAAGAAAAGTTTATATCTCAATTAGAAATTTTATTATTATTTTTCTCAAAAAAAAGAAAATTTGTTACATTAAATAATTTACCACCAATCTAGACTTGAATCAAATGAGTTATCGCAATTATTACAAAGAGGTATACTAAAATCATTTTTGAGATGTTTATTTCTTATTATTTTTATTTTCTTTTCAATTTCTCTATAATTATCTTTAAGTAAATTCCCAAATTTAACTTTTGATTCGTAGTCTCTACAACATATTATAACATTACCCTCAACATCTACAGTAATATTTTTCCATAAAGCTATACAGGGCCATCTTTTGTTTTTGAAAGAAGGTTTTATGATAATTCTTTTATTTTTCAATTGGCCGGCCCAGTCAGATGCTGTATATGCCATTACCGAATCAACTTTATCTTCCCAAAAATCTATAACTTTATTAATTTCTTTTTTATTTTCTTTTAATATCATTAAAGAAATATTTGTTAAAGGATAAATCTTTTTTAATTCTTTTTTTCTTTTAAGAAAATTTAAAATATTTTTTTTAGTTCTTTCATATTCTAATCCCATAATTTTCTTATATGTTTTTTCTGTACCGTTTATACTAAAATTTATTTTGTGTAATCTTAATTTAAGTAATCTTTCAGTCACTTCTGAATTTAAAAGAGAAGCGTTAGTATATATATCAATATCAATGCTAGGATAATTTTCATTTATCCACTTTACTTTTTTGTCCAATTCTTTATCTATTAACGGTTCTCCGAACCCTGTTAATGTTATTAAATTTATTTTTGAATAAGGTAAAACATTTTTACAAATTTTTACAAATTGTTCTTGCTTCATAATTTTTTGTTTTCTTTTCATATAAATATGAGGACACATAATACATCTTGCATTACAAATATTAGTATTTTCTATCTGGAGAATAGAGGGATTTAATTTTTTTCCCTTATTTTTTATTAACGAATTATAAAATAAATTATAAAAAGAAGAATTAACTGTAAAAGAAAGAGGAGTTTTTGCTAGTAAAAATTTGATTAACATCCTCCTTAAGTGACCTTTACCAAGATTTCTATAGTATTTTGCTTCTTTTACAAGATAAGATAAATACATAAAAATTATATGCTCTAAATATTTTTAAAGATATCTTTTCTTATCTAATAAAATGACAAAAAAGATATTAGAATTATGTGAATTTTCTTCTGGAATATGTGGAGTATGGACAAGAGTAAAACAAGAATCTTTAGAGCTTGTTAAAAGAGGATATGATGTTTATGTTTTTTCTTCTAATATAGAAAAAGGAACAAATAAAATAGTTTCTTCTTATGAAGAAGTAGAAGGAATAAAAATATATAGATTTCCTATAAAATTTAGAATAGGAGAAAATGCTTTATTTTGGGATTTTTTAAAAAAAGGAATAGAGATTTCTCCAGATATAATAATAGCTCACGTATATAGACACCCTCATACAAACCAAGCTTTAAAACTTGCTAAAATATTAAAAAAAAGAAAAAATTGTAAAATATTTTTAGTAACTCATGCACCATTCGTTTCTCAAGAAATAAGAGGGCTAAAATTAACATTATTAACAAAAATTTATGATTTTTTTTATTCTAAAAACTTGAATAAATTCGATAGAGTAATAACAATAACAAAATGGGAAATTCCACATCTATTAAAATTAGGAACAAAAAAAGAAAAAATTGTTTATATTCCAAATGGCATACCAAATGAATTTTTTAAAACAAAACCTAATAAATATAAATTTAAGAACATAATTTTTTTAGGAAGAATAGCACCTATAAAAAATCTCGAAACTTTATTTAAAGCATTTGAAATTGTTTATAATAAAAATAAAAAAATAAAATTAGAAATAATCGGCCCTATAGAAGAAGGCTATAACATTAAAGACAATTTCAAATCAATAAAATTTTTACCTCCAATTTATGATTTAAATCAAAAAATTAAAAAATTAAATTTTTCTGATATTTTTGTATTGCCAAGCATTAGAGAAGCAATGCCACAAGCATTAATTGAAGCAATGTCTTTGGGAAAAATTGTAATTTCTTCTAAAACAGATGGTGGAAAAGAAATAATTGAAGATGGAAAAAATGGATTTTTATTTAATATAAGTAATGAAAAAGAACTTTCAGAAAAAATTTTATTTTGTTTAGATAAAAAAAATTCAAAAATAATAGAAAAAATAAGAAAAAATGCAAGAAAAAAAGCATACGAATTTAATTTAGATAATTTAATTAATAAATTAATAAGTTTATTTTAAAATGGAAGGATTTGAAGGAGATGAAGATTGGGAATTAAAAGAACTCCCAAATATAAACACTCTTTTTAAAGGATGGTTTAAAGAAGGAAAAGGAAAACTACTTGAAGCGGGGTTGTGGCGTAGGAAATTATGTAATTATTTTTTCAAAATATGGTTATAAAGTTACAGGAATTGAAATTTCAAAATCAAGATTAGATATAGCAAGAAAAAATTGTAGAAAATATAAAGTAAAAGCAAAATTAATTCTCGGAGATATTAAAAAAATGCCTTTTAAAAATGAAAGTTTTGATATTGTTTTTTGCCATGGTGTTGTTGAGCATTTTCCAGATTCAGAAAAAGGAGTAAGAGAATTATATAGAGTTTTAAAGAAAAATGGGAAAGCAATGATTTCCGTTCCTAATAAGATAACTTTTTTCGAAATTAACAAATATTTACAAATTTTATTAGGGAAGATACTTCATAAAAAAATATGGAGAGCTGGATATGAAAGAAGTTTTACTAAAAATCAATTTGAAAAAATTCTTATAAAAGAAGGATTTAAGATTAAAGATTTTTATAAAGTAGAAGTAGGAAAAGGAAGAAAATATCCTTTTGTAGGAATAATATTAAGAATTTTAGATAAACCTCTTTTATTATTTGATCAAGGAGGGCATTTTATGATTTGGCTTTGTGAAAAATAATTATTCAGATGCATGATTAATTTTAATATCTTTAAAACCAATCCCAGTTTCTTCTACAATTTTATTTTTTATAGAAATTCTTTGTTTGTCTAATTCTCTAATTGTTATTGCTCTATCTACAATTTTAGATGAAAATATTTCTATAATTTTTTAAAACTACTAAAGTTTAAATATTTTATTTATTTTATAAAATTATGATAAGTATAATTATAACTTCATTTAAAGAACCAAAAACAATAGGAAAAGCTATAGAATCTTTTATCAATCAAAAAATAAAAGAAAAATATGAATTAATTGTTTGCGCTCCTGATGAGGAAACATTAAATGTTGCAAGAAAATATTCTAAAAAAAATAAAAAGATAAAAATTTTTCAAGATCCTGGAAAAGGAAAGAGTTATGCTTTAAATTTGTTATTGCCAAAAATTAAAGGAAGAATAATAATTTTAAGTGACGGAGATGTTTATGTTTCTAGAAATTCTATTAATGAGATTTTAGAAAAATTTGAAGATGATAAAATTGGGTGTGTAACAGGAAGACCAATATCTATTAATTCTAAAAATGATTTATTTGGTTATTGGTCTCATGTTTTATTTGATGCTGCTCATAAATTAAGATTAAAAAATTATAAACAAGGAAAATTTATAGAATGTTCTGGTTATTTATGGGCATTTAGAAATGGAATTATTAAAGATTTTCCTATTAATGTTAGTGAAGATTCAATTGTGCCAATATTATTTTGGAAAAAGGGATATAAAATTGCTTATGCTGAAAAAGCAGAGGTTTATGTAAAAAACCCAAATAATTTACATGATTTTATTGAACAGAAAAAAAGAAATATTAAAGGACATGAATCTTTATCTTTACATGTAAAAAATCCACCAAGAATGAAAACCTTTTTTTCAGAAATAAAAAATTCTTATTTTTTATTATTTTATCCAAAAAATTTTAAAGAATTTCTCTTTACTTTAATATTATTTCCTTTAAGATTATATATTTGGTTATTAACTTTCTATCATATAAAAATAAAAAAACAACCTTATAAAGATGGATGGAAAAGAATAGAGAGTACAAAATAATATATAATAATATGAATAAATCTTTTTAAATAATTCTTTTTTTACTTCTTAATGAAAAATTTAATAGAAAAAATAAAAAATTTTAAATCAAAAAAGATATTAGTAATAGGAGATTTAATTTTAGATGAATATATAGAAGGGTATTCAGAAAGATTATCTCCAGAAGCACCAGTTCCGGTAATTAATTTTCAAAAACAAGTTTATTGTTTAGGAGGAGCTGGAAATACTTCTTTGAATATAAAAAAATTAAATTCAGAACCAATTCTAATCGGGGTGTTGGGAAATGATAAAGAAAGCAAAATTTTTAAGAATTTATTAGAAAATAATGAAATAAAATATAATTATATCCTAACTTCAAAAAATAATAGGACTATAAATAAAGAAAGGATTATTTCTAATAATCAACAAATATGTAGAATAGACAAAAATGATAAAATAATTTTGTCAAAAAAAGAAGAAAAATATTTGATTAATTCATTTTATGATAATTTAGATTCAGATGTCATTGTTATTTCTGATTATGGAAAAGGAACTGTGACAAAATATTTACTAAAAGTAATAATTGAGGAAGGTAATAAAACAAAAAAAACAATAATAATAGATCCTAAACCAAAAAATACTTTATATTATAAAAATGCTTCCTTTATAACTCCAAATTATAAAGAAGCACAAGAGATGTTGAAATTGAATTTTCAATTTAATTTGCAAAATGCCGAGATATTAGCAGAAAAATTATATAGATTTCTTAATTCTAATGTTTTATTAACTCTTTCAGAAAATGGAATTTATTATTATTCTAAAAAATTAAAAAAACATTTTCCTACACACAAAAGAGAAGTTAGAGACGTTTCTGGTGCAGGAGATGTAGTTGTGGCATCTTTAGCTGTTGGTATTGCAAATAAATTAAAGATAAAAGATTCAATTTTTTTGGCAAATCATGCAGCAGGAGTTAAAGTTCAAAAATATGGAGTACAACCAGTTTCTTTAGAAGAAGTAATTTATGATATAAAACTTTATAATAATATAAAATAATTTTTCTTTACCCTTAGAAATTTATTTGCAATTAATAAAATAAAAAAGAATAAAAACTATATTTTCTTTTCTTTTTTATGAAAGAAGAAATTAAAGAAGAAAAAGAAGATAAAGCAGAAAATAAGGAAAAAAAATTAAAAAAAGAAAAAATAAAGGTTTGGTTAAAAGATCCTTATAACCTTGCATTTTTAATAATTCTTTTATTTGCTTTTTCCTTGCGTTTATATTATTTCTTTCTAACAAGAAATCAGCCTTTATGGTGGGATGAGGCAGAATATATGTTAAAAGCTAAAAATATAGCATTTAATACTCCAGATACTGGATGGTGGTATGGAAGACCTATATTATTTCCATTAATTTCTGCCTTTTTTTTTAAATTAGGATTTAATGAAGTTGGAATTAGATTTTTATTTGTTCTAATATCTACTCTAAATGTTTTTTTTATTTATACCATAGGAAAAATTTTATTTAATAAAAGAGTAGGTTTAATCTCATCATTATTAATATCTTTTTCTTATATAGACTTATTTTATACTAACAGATTATTAGTCAATCTTCCAGAAATCTTTTTTTCACTTTTTGTTTACTTTCTATTTTTAGAAACAGAATTTTATAACAAATCTAAAAAATTAATATATTTTATATTTCCTTTAATTATTATTGGAACATTAATTAGGTTTACAATTGGTCTTATTGTAATAATCTTATTCTTTTATTTCATATTTACTAATCATTTTAAATTTTTTAAAATTCGTGAATGGTATATCTCTATCTTTCTTGGGATTCTTTTATTTTTACCATATGCTATTTATTCTTATATTAAATATAATAATCCGTTTTATGTAATAATATCTGTATTAATTGGTAGTACTAAAGATAGAGCAATAGGAGATACTCCAATAAAGGTATTTATAGATTATATAAAATATCTACCTAATTATACTAACATTTTATTATTCATTTTTTTCTTAATAGGATTTTTTCTTTTGTTATTGGAGATTATTTTAGGATTTGATAAAATAAAAGAAAGTAAAAAACTTAAAAAATATCTTTGGCTTTTTTTAGCCTTTATTATTCCATTAATTTATTTTGGTTTTTTTGTTAATCATTTTGAAGATAGATATTTAGCTATTGCTTTACCTTGTATTTTTATCTTAACTTCAAAAGGAATAGAAAATACATATTCTTTTATAAAAAAATATCTAGGAAAATTTTTTTCTATATTAATTATTTTAGCAATTTTATTATTTGGAATATACCAAATGTATAATCATTCAAATGAGATAATAAGAATAAAATTAAATTCATATCAAGACTTAAAATTTGCTGGTTTGTGGATAAAAGAAAACTCCAATCCTGATGATATTATAATTTCTACAGCTATTCCTCAAATAACTTATTATAGTGAAAGAGCAACTTATAACTTTCCAGAAAATGAAAGCAAATTTTTATCATTTCTAGAAGAGAAAAAACCAAAGTATATGATTTTATCAATTTGGGAAAAATCCCCTCCTTGGGCTTATGTTTGGCCAGAAAATAATTCTGATAAAGTTAGGATAATACAAGTTTATTTTTTAGATAAAGAAAAAAAACAAGTTTCAACTATAATTTATGAAATTATTTACTAAAATTTTTGGTATGCTTGATAAATTTCAGTAAATGCATTTTCATTAAAAGTAGGTATCTTAAAAATAAATCTTCTTTTAAAAATTTTAATAAATAAGCCATTGATAGAGAAAGGATCTAAACCACCTTTCAAAATAAGTTTTATATCTTTAATATTATTTTTTGTTTTTTGAAATAATTTATTGTGAGTATAATTTTCTTCATAACCATGTTTCCAATTCTTCCCATGAAAAAATCTAAATAATTGCCATAAACTGTATCTGCCGGGTACAAAATTTAATATTATTCCATCTTTTTTAGTTACCCTAATCATTTCTTTTATTATTCCTTCTGGTTTATGAAAATGTTCTAATAATCCTGCTGAAAAAACAATATCAAAACTTTCATTTTTAAAAGGTAAGTTAAATGCATTACCAACAAAAGAATTTTTTAAATCCTTTTTAATTTTATTAATCACAACTTTACTTTTATCTAAACAATATACATCAAATTTTTCTTTTAATAAAAGTCTACTATTTGAAGCAAATCCGCATCCCACTTCCAAAATTTTTATTCTTCTTTTATTTTTTTTATTAATTAAATTAATTAACTTCATTAAAACTTTATGTCTTTCTTCTATTAACCAATTCTCTGCTTCAGAAGGTTTTTCGTATTCTTTCCAAAATTTATTCCATGTTTGTTTCTTCATTTTATATTTTTTTCATTATTTCTAAAAATTTATTTGCAGATTTTTTCCAAGAAAAATTTTTTGCCCATTTTATTGCATTTTTTTCTAATTTTTTTCTTAATTTTTTATTTTCTATTAATAGTTTAATTTTTCCTGCAAGTTCTTTATAATTTCCATATTCAAATAATAAGCCTGTTTTATTATTTATTATGGAATCTTTAATTCCATTAACATTACTTCCTATTACTACTGTTCCACAAGCATTTGCTTCTATATTAGTTATACTCCATCCTTCAATCATACTTGGATTTATAACAATCCATGCTTTTTGTAATCTTTTTATTTTTTCTTCTTCATCTATAAATCCTTTAAAAATAACATTTTTTAATTTTAATTCTCTTGTTATTTTTTTTAATCTTTTTTCATCATCTCCACTTCCTAATATATATGTAGTTAAATTTTCTTTTTTTAATAAACTTAAAGCTTTTAATAAAATATCAACACTTTTATATTTTTTTAGTCTACCTATAAAAACTATTTCGGGATTTTTTGCTTTTTTCCCAGGAATATACTTATTTAGGTTTACCCCGTTGTATATAATTTCAGCTTCTTTTTTGAATAATTTTTTTATTTCTTCATTGCTACTATAAGATACAGTAATTATTCTTACATTTTTATATACTAATGGCATCAATTTCATTTCTAAAAAATATCCTATTAAAGATAAAGGAAATTTTTTTTCTTTTTTCCAAACATCTTTATGTATATGGTGAATAATTAATATTTTCTTTTTTTTAGCAAAAAGAGGAGTAAAAAAAGGAATTCCATTTTCAGCATCTATTATAATATCAAAATTTTTTCTTATTTTTAAATACATTAATGGTGCAAGAAAATATAAACTAAAAGAATTTCCAATTCTTATAAATTCAATTCCATCAATAATTTCTCTTTTTTTACAATTTTTAAAACCTCCACAAATCCAACTAACTTTATGTCCTTTTTTTGTCCATATTTTTGCTTGCTCATTTAAATAAAGTTCTGCTCCCCCAGCTTGTGGGTTTTTTAAATCCCTCCAATTAAAAATTAAAATTCTCATTTTAATTTTCTATATATAAATCCTCCAATAGGTTTTAATATTTTATAAAATATTTTTGCTTTTGAATTTAAAATTCTTAATTGAATAATTGCAAAAAACATTTGTAAGCTAGCTTTTTTTAAATTTATCTTGCTATATTTTTTATCTGCCCAAATTGTAAAATGCTCTTTAATTTTAAATCCTGATTTTTGTATTTTATACAACAAGTCAACGTCAAAAGCCCATTCGGTTATTCCAATTTGTGGTAAAATTTTTTCTATAACTTTTCTTTTAAATATTTTTGCTCCACACTGAGTATCTTTATAAGGCAATAAAAACAAAAATCTTACTAAAAAATTAAAAATTCTTGAAACGATTATTCTTTGTATAGATTGTTTTGGTTTAACAATCGATCCTTTAACATATCTACTAGCAATAATTCCATCATAATCGTTGATATTTTTTAATAACTTATAATATTCTTCTGCAGATGTTGAAGCATCCGCATCCACAAAACCTATAAAAAAATTTTTTTTATCTTTCAAAGCTTCTTTAAATCCTTCAATAATCGCAAAACCTTTACCGCCTTGTTTAAAATTTAAGTATTTTAATTCTTTATATTGTTTTTGATAATTTTTAACTATATCTTCTGTTCTGTCAGTTGTGTTATTTATTACAACAATAATTTCAAAATCAATTTCTTTATTTTTTTTCTTTTCCTGAAAAAAAGAACAATATTCTTTTAATGTTTTACTTATTCTTTTTTCTTCATTATATGCAGGAATTATTATACTCAACTTTTTCATTTTTTTACTACTATTATTCTTTATTATCTAATTTAAATATATTACTAAAATATCAAAAAATAAAACTATTTTCTTATTAAATAAATTAAACTATAAACAAAAATTAAAAAACAACAAAATAGAATTATTAATGAAAATTGGAAAATATTATAGTGAAATAAATTTAATAATAAGATAAATAAAAATAATATAAAAATAGTGAAAAAAGGAAATCTTTTTATTTTATTTATAGAAAAAAGATATAAAAAAATTATATAAGAGAAAGATAAAAAAACAAAAGAAATTCCTAAAATAAATAAAATATTTGATGCTTCTAAATACTTATTAGAACCTAAAGATAATATTTTAATAATTTGTTTAGGAACAAAAAAATAAAGAGAAAGAATAACAAAAGAGATTAATAAATTTAATAAAATTGCCTTCTTAAATAAGTTTTTAGTTTGTTTTTTTCCATTAAATTTTTCTAAACTTAAAGGAAACATTACTTTTCCTATTGAAAAGCCTATAAAAAGATTAATTTTTCCTACTAAAGAAACAAAAGAATATTGACCAGATAAAGTCGGATCAAAAAATTTTCTAGCAAATAAAACATCCAAGCTGTAAAAAATAGTAATTATCATTGTAATTAAAAGAATTATACAATTATCAAAGTTATTATTCCTTATTTCTGCTTTATCTTCTTTTTTTAATAAAATATCTTTAATGAATAAAAAACCTAAAAGAAAAGAAAGGAAAGAAGATAAAATTACAGCAGTTATTGCTCCATAAACTTTTAATCCAAAATACAAAAAAATAGAAGTTAATATTATTTTTATTAATCCTTCGCTGATAATATTAAATCCTAATAGGTCAAATTTCTTCTTTCCTTGTAAAATACCTCTAATTACAGGAGTAATAAAGCTAATAAAAATAAAAATACCAGTTAAAAAAAGCAATAAAAAATTTATCTTTAAGTTATAAGATAAAAATAAAGAAATAAATAAAAAACAAATAAAAAAGACAAAGGCAAAAAAAAGACATTTTTTTAAAATCTTTTTTAATAAATTTTTTATTTTTCCATCATTCTTTTTATTGAAAAAACTAACATTTTTAGTTATTATTGTTTGTATAGATTCTGAAGGTATACTAAAAATATAAATCAAAGCCATTAAAGAAGCCAAAATACCATAATCAGCAGCATCTAACATTCTCGCACTTAACATATGAAAAAAATAATTAAACAGATTAAAAATAAAAATTGAAAAAATTAATAAAAAACTTCCTTTTAATAATTCATCTTTCTTTAAATTTTTTATCTTATTAAACATTTTAAAAAATCTTTAACCAAAAATGTGATTCCTAAAAATTATAAAAGCAATAATTATAATTATTATTTGAAATATATTTATAGCTAAAACAACATCTCTTTCATAAACTTTTTTACTTGGTTTTATTTTTTTCAATAAAATTATAGCTAAATGATTTAAACTATAAATTTTATCATATAATAAATCTAGACTATTATCTTTTTTTGGCTTACCAAAAGATTGTTTTTCTAAATTTCCTCTTAATTTTAAAAATACTTCTATAAAATAAGGAATAAAAATAAATAAAGCAAATTTTTCTAATCTGCTTAAAATAGCGATTATTGCTATTAATCCGCCAACCGAATAAGTTAAAATATCTCCTGGAAAAATTTTTGCAGGGTATTTATTATAGAATAAAAATGCAATAAGAGAAGATATCATTGTTAATGCTATTAACGAAACCCATCTTACATTAGTAAAATAAGAAGCAATAGCTAAAGCTCCTAGAAGAAGTATTCCTTGTCTTGCTTCTAGTCCATTCATTCCAGCTAAAAAATTAAAAGTTGTAGCACATCCAGTTATACCTATCGGAACAATAAATAATAAATAAAAAAAACCATATCCATTTTTTATATTAATAACCATTAGAGGTATTGCAGAAATAATACATAAAAAAATCCTTATTCTTTTACTTAATCCTTTCCTATGCCAACCCAATAAATCATCTATTAAACCAGTCATTCCCAATAATAAAATAGATGTTAATAGTGCTAATATTTCTATAACATTTTCTGTAGTTTTAAAATAAAAAGTTTTTATTGCTACATATAATAAAGTGGAAATAACAAAAACAAATAGAACTATAATACCACCAGAACCAGCAACATATACTTCTTTATTTTTATTACAATCTTTCCATTTTAAACCTATTTCATGAGCTTTTTTTATCCATTTTGGAAGAATAATTAAAGTTAAAAAAAAACTTAACATAACAGGAAATAAAATTAGATATTCCATTTTAAAAATTCCAGGTTATTTCAGGTGGTTGAGAAGTTCTTAAATAAGTTTCATTTATCTTTTCATCTCCGTTATAATTTATTTTCCATATCTTTATTGGCCCTCTTATTCCATAATAATAAATAAAATCTCCAACATAAATATCAGAATTTTGTCTTAAATAACTAACTAAAAGATCATCTTCTTTATGTACTAATTCAAAATTATCAAATCTATTAAAAGGATCATTCAAAATATATTTTTGAGCAAAAAAAGTCCTCATAACTCTAGGAGACAAATATATTCCAGCTCCAATTTCTTCCATTTTAATATTACCTGTTTCAGTTTGATAAAATTCTTGTATTAACACAAAACCTCCTTCTAATCCAGATTTAAAATCTAATATTTCATCTTTATAAAATATATACCTTAAAGGAATTTTATACTGTTTTCCTTGGTAATAATAAATTACTATCGGTTGTTTAAATGATATTATGGTATTATTACTTTTAATACTTTCTAATATTATACCTATAATATAGGCATTAAATTTTATATTATCTTTAGAATCAGAATAAACACCAGGAATAAAAATTTTATTATTATTCTCTTGGTAATTAATGTCGTCTTCTACTATACCATTTAAGTAATAATAAATAATTGTTCCATTTTTCGTTTCTTGTATGTTCTTTTTATCTGCTAAAGCAATTAAGGGCCCATAAGAGAATCTATCATAATTTTTATCACTACCAATTTTTGAAAAAGCCCCATATTTTCCAATATCAGTAGAATCTATAAGAAGATAAGTTGCATTGTGGTTGTATAAAAATTCTAACGCTTCTTTTTCATTGTTTCCTGTTAAAACATATCTTCCTGTTAAATAATTCCACCAAACTATAGCATTACCCCCATCAGTTACAGTAGCTCGATTTCCCATTGACTGCGTCCAATATCCATAATCCCACCAATGAGCAAAAACAGCATTTTCCGATGTATTTTCTCTTACCCATTTCATTGCAAGTTGCCATTGATATCTATAAGAATCTGGAACATAATTATATGCCTGTTTTTTACTTTCTTTTAAAAAACTAATAAAAGCAAAAAAGCTTAAATAAAAAATTAAAATAAATAACAACATATAAAGTATTTTAGAATCTTTTTTTGAATTTAAAACTTTATCAAATGTCTCTGTTATTAAATAAGCAACAAAAATAACAGCGACGGGAGCTAATGTCATAATTAATCTTACTGCACTTCTTGCCGTAAATAAACATAAAATAAAAAAAGAAAACAAAAATATATAATTAAATTTTATTTTTTCAAATGCATTATTTTTTTCTTTATAATACTTTGTATAATAATATAGTAAAAAACTTATTAATAATAAAGAAGAAGAATAATAAAATAATTTACTTATAAAATTAGTTCCATTAAAAATACTATCTTCAGAATAGCGAGAAAATATTAATCCAATTAAAAAGAAAATATAGAATAAAGTTAAAATATTTCTATCTCTTTTCTTTAGATTCCCTATTACATTATAAAATAATAATATAGATCCTATAAAAAATAACCAAAATATTATAGGAAATTTTCCTATGATAGGACCAAATTCATTAGCCCATTCATTAAAATAAGGCTGTCTATTTTCTGCAACTGTTGTAGACCATCTCCCTGTTATAGGATTAAATAATATATGATTTAAAGCATCTATTTTTTCAATAATAAAAGAAAATCCGAAAAAAATAATGATAATAATTAAAATTAAAATAAAAGAGATTATTAAAGAAAATAAATTTTTAGGTATTTTTATTTCTCTTATTTTTTTTTCTAAAGGGGTTTTCCATAAAATAAAATGAATACAAAGGATAAAAAAAATAATAAAAGATAATCCACTATCCAGAGAAGTCAATAATCCTTTCAAAGAATATTTTTTTGAAAAAATTAAAAGAAACATATAAGAAAAGATAATCCAAAGACTATAAACAATAAATTCTTTTTTTTCAATTTTGTTTAATATAAAGGAAATAAAAATAAATATAGAAATAGTAGTAAAAATATATATTACTCCTCCCCAAATCAATCCCATTATAGAAGTAGATATTCCAGATAATATACCAAATATTATGTAACTATATCCCTTATTAGATCTTAATGCTCTTAGAAAGAGGAAAAAACTAAGAAACATAAATAAAAATCCAGCAGATTCTTTTTCTGGAATTCCAGCTATGGTTCTTGGTAAAAGAACAGGAATTACAATCATAAAAAATGTAGAGATTAATGCAATAATATCAGCTTTTTTATCTTTTTTATTAATTAAAAAAATCTCTCTCACAAAAAAGAAAAAGACAATAATTGTAAAAAAAAACATAATAACAGGAAATACAACAGCAGCATATTCTACATTTATATCTTTAAATTTGCTTATAAAAAAATAGGTCCAACTTATCATGTAAGGAAGTAATCTCGTTTCTTCTCTAGTATCAAATCCTAAAGGAACATATCTCATTTCATCATGAATTGGTAAATATCCGTTATTATTAACTATAGTTTTAGCATATCTTAAAAAAAGAAAAGGATCTAAATCAGGTCCTAATGTCCAAGTATTTGTTGTTATATCCCACAAACCAGGTTTTCCATTATGATCTTTCATAGGTAAACTTCTAATATAAATTCCTAAAATTATAGCAATTAATAAGAAAAAAATAATTAGAAACTTACCATTCTTTAAAAAATTAATTAACCTCTTTTTTCTTTCTTCAATAATTTTTTCTTCTTCATTCATTTTTATATTCCTATTTAAGATATCTTTTATTTATTTCAATTAATTTTTATTTTACTCTTCCAATCCTTCTAATAATTCTTCTGCTGTTTCTTCTTCTTTAATAGAAGATTCACCACAATAAGGGCATTTTAAAGGTTTTTTTTCTCTTTCAAATCTGTAGTTACAGGATTTGCATACAAATCTTCCCATTCTTATCAAAAATTTTTTTAATATTTAAATTTAATTATTAATCAATTTGTTATTTTTCAAAAATTAAAGGAGTAATATAAACTTCTATAAATCCAGCAATAATTAAAATAATAACAGCTAATATTATTAATAATAAAATATTTTGTAAGATATTAAAAAATCTCCCTGTTTTATAATCTTTTTTTGTTATTGCTATACTTAAAATTCCTCCAGCTAAAAGTCCAAAAAAATAAGCAGCAATTTCAGGAATACCATGGATCATATATCTTCCGAGGCCCAAAAAAATTTTATTAAATTGAGATTTTGTGTATATTCCTATAGCAGCAGCAATAACAGAAGCATTCCATGCGAGAACAAACATCCCACCAGCACCAAAAATTAATGAAAATATAATAGTAAATATTAATACATATATATTATTAGAGAATATGGCTAAAAATCTATCTTTTGATGTTACAAAACC
Organism: Candidatus Pacearchaeota archaeon; assembly: GCA_038874355.1. Lineage (NCBI taxonomy): Archaea > Nanobdellati > Candidatus Pacearchaeota archaeon. Next base: position 252,301 of record JAVZCO010000001.1, read on the forward strand.
GGTAGTTTTTGATGTTAATCCATACTCTTTTATACAATTTTGGAAATTATTTGGTTTATTTATACTACAATAAGTCTCTATTTGTGTAGCAAAAGTTTCTTTTGATAATCCAATATACATTAAACTATACCCTACTAATAACCCTAAAAATAAAAATAATAAAGCAGCCATACTTTTTTGATGTTCTTTCAAAACTCTAAAAAAACTTTCTTCAATAAATTCTTTTTTTTCTTCTATTCTAAACAAAAAATAAACGAAAGGTGTGCAAAACATTACACTAAAAGTAACAATTATAATACCAAGATGCTTAGCCATTATAATATCATGTGCAAAAAAAAATCTTGCTAATAAAACGGAAATAATACCATAAAATAAACCAATAAAAAACATATACCAACTTTTTTGTTTTGCTTTAATTGGACTTAAAAGCATTTCTAACATAAATTAACAAAATAAATAAGATATTTAAATCTTGTTTATCTATTAAATAAATGAAAAAAGAGGAAATAATAAATAAAATAATAAAAGATATAAAATCTGTAAAGATTCAAGGAGCAACAAATATTGCAAAATCTGCTCTTTATGCATATTCTTTATCAAAAACAAAAAAAACAAAAAATAAATTAATAAATGCACGACCTACAGAACCTTTACTTATTAATATTTTAAAAAAATTTGACGAAGGTATGACAAAAAAAGAAATTTTAAATCATTTTATAGAAACACAAAATAAAATTAATAATTTTGTTTTTAAATTAATAAAAGATGGAGATATTATTATGACTCATTGTCATTCTACTTCAGTTGTCCAAGCTTTAATTTATTGTAAGAAAAAAGGAAAAAAATTTCAGGTTTATAATACAGAAACTAGACCATTGTATCAGGGAAGAAAAACCTCAAAAGAGTTAAGTAAAGTAGGAATAAAAGTAACTATGTTTATTGATAGTGCAATAAATATTGCGCTAGAAAAAAAACAAGGGACAAAAAAAGTTAATAAAGTTTTTTTAGGAGCAGATGCCATCTTAGATAATTTTGTAATAAATAAAGTAGGATCAGAAGTAATTTCTAAGTTAGCTTTTTATAATAAAATTCCAGTTTATCTTTTAGCAGATTCTTGGAAATATTATCCTAAAAAAATAAAAATAGAAGAAAGAAATATAAATGAGATTTGGAATAATGCCCCAAAAAATGTAAAAATAAGAAATCCTGCCTTTGAAATAGTAAATAAAAAATATATTAAAGCAATAATTTCTGAATATGGAATATTGAGTTATGATAAATTTTTAAAAAAAGTTAAAAATAAATAATTTAATTTTTTATTTTTTTATTTTCATTAATTTTTTCAATAATTTTTTCTAATTCTAAACTTAATATTTCTATGTTAATAACTATTTGATTTTTTAATCTTTCAAGTTCTTCTAATTGTTTGTTAATAATTTCCTTTGTTTCTTCTATAGTTTTTTTTAAAACTACACCATTTCCAACATTAACAAATAATTCTTTATTCTTTATCTCAGTTTCTACAAATATACCCTTTCCTAAAGATAACAAAGTTTTTTTGTTTTTTTCTTTAATGTATTTTAAGGATTCTTTTATACTCATAAATTCCATTATTTGTTGATTTATTATTGAAAGTTGTTCTTCTAATTTTCTTGCTTCTTCTTGTATTAAACTTATTTGTAAAATATAATTTTCATTTACCATTTTATTCTGTTTTTAAAATTTTTTTAAATATTAAGTTAAAAATTAAACTAAAAAGAATATACCACCAAATCCAAGATTTTTCTAATGGTGTATTAATAAAAACATTTTTTAACCAACTAAATAAAACTAATAGGGGAATTAAAGTAAAAATCATAGGTTTAAAACTATACTTCATAAGTTCACTGCTATATAACATTATTTCTTTTTGTATTTCTAAAATTTTTTCTTTATTATTTCTATTTTTTTTTAATTCTTCTTGTAATTTTTTTTGTTTTTCTTTTATTTCTTTTATCTTTTGTTGATTAGTAGTATATTTATTTATTAAAGTTACGATAATAGTAACTATTAAAGAAATTATTAAGATACCTAATTTTGGGTTTTTTCCTATAAATTCTTCTATGTTCATTTTTATTTTTAAAATTTTTTTAGTTTTTAAATAATTGCTTTTATTGTATAAATCTCTTTAAAGCAGGATACATATCCATTGCATGTTGTTGTGCAATATTCTGATAAAATTGATATATTATCATTACACCTAATAAAATTGCTGTTCCAGAGACTATCGCTCCTAACATGTTTGCTAATGAAGCTAATAATCCTATAGCAGCACCTCCCATAATTGTTAAAGGAAGGATATATCTATCTAATACACTTTCTAAAATCCTCTCGTCTTTTCTAAAACCAGGTATTTGTAATCCAGAAGAAATTATATTTTTTGCTTGAGAAGCAGCATCTAATCCAGAAGTTTTAACCCAAAAAAATGCAAATAAAACAGAGAAGAAAATATAACACAAAATATGAATTATCATTTGTGAAACACTTCTTGCATTTAGAGTTGATGTTATCATTTGTTGAATCAAATTAGGATTTGGATCAGATATCCAATATGCTAAACCACCTACAGCTTTTCCACCTTCAAATACTCCTAGAAAAGTTCCATGACCTCTCCAGTTTTGAAGTAATCCTCCAAATAATTGCAAATTAGCAATTAAAGCAGCTGTTAGAATAACAGGTATAACCGATGTATAAAAAAAAGCGAGAGGCCATCTTATACTATAACCTCTTAATCTATCAAAACTTAAAGGAACCTCTACTTTTAAAGATTGTGCCCAAACAACAATACCAAATATGATGGTGGTAACAATTATTACTATTAAAGCTTGTAATGCACCTTGTGGATTTTGATTTACTAAAGATTGTAAAAAAACTAAAACTTTACCACCGCATTCTACAACTTCTCCAGACTGCCCACTAAATTTAATTAAACAATTTCCACCATCAATACTAATAAATTGAAATAATCCATTAAATAATCTCCATCCAACTCCAGCAGCAATAAATAAACTTACACCAGAACCAAAACCCCATTTCTGTACTAAATCATCTAATAACATTATTGCTAAACCTCCAAGAATAAGTTGAAATATAACTATTGCTGTATAACCAGGAATTGCCTCTAAACCTTTCATTAAAACGTAAACACATGCTTCAAATATTATAAAAAATATTATAGCTATTTTTTGTAAACCTTGAAAGTATTTTTTTCCTTCTTCTTTTGTTAAATCTATATTTAATATTTTACTTCCTACGAGTAATTGTAATACAATAGAAGCCATAACTATTGGCCCTATACCCAAACTAATTATACTACCAAAATCTGTTCCAAATATAATCGCAAGATATTGGAATCTTTGTAAAGCATTTTCTTTTAATCCGAATAAAGGAATATTTGCTAAAACAAAAAAACATACCAAAACAATTAATGTCCATTTTAATTTTATGTTGAAAGCTAATCTTTTCTCTGAAGGTTTTTTTACTTCTGGTATAAAGGTCAATATCTTCTCAAGCACCATTTTCAAAATATCATAAAAAATTTAATTCTCTAATAATATTATAAATATTAAAATTATTCTTTTTTTAAATTTTCACATTTACCCCCAGCTTTTTCTATTTTTTCCTTTGCTTTTTTTGAGAAAGAATAAGCTTTGATTATTAATTTATCTTTTATATCTCCTCTACCTAATATTTTATAATCTTCTAAATTTAAAAAAATTCCTTCGTTAGTTATTTTTGCTTTACCTTCTTTAATAAATTTTTCTAATTTATCCTGTAATTCATCAATATTAATTGTTGTTTTTTTTTCTTTTTTTGATTTAAATCCTCTTTTCCCGAAATAATTATCATAATATCTTAAAATATATGTTTTTCGCTGGTCTGCTCTTTTTCCAGTTCCGGCCATTCCCTTTCCACCTCTATTTCCAGAGCCCTTAGCTTTTTTTGAATTTTTTCCCCACAATCTTGTTCCATGAAATCTTCTAGATCTTTTTCTTTTTACTAATTTCATTTTATAACATTCTTTTTATTAATTCATTTATTTTTTCTTTTCTGTCACCTAAATCTCCTTTAGGATAGTGTTGTTTTATATTTTTTAATCCACCTCGAGGAGGATGTAATCTAAAAAATGGTTTTATTGTTTTTATTTTATTATTTTTTATTTCTTCTATAATCTTATTTATTTCCTCTTTTTTTACTAGTTTATTACCAACTTTTTTACCTCTTTTTTCTATCAATAATTTTAAAGTATCCTCATTTATTTTTCCATAAGTAACATAATTTCTTATTTTTTTTAAAATTCCTTCTATTTGTTTATTTTCATTAACAACTACACAAGAAAATTTTTTTCTTAGCCTTAATCTATAAAGAGCTTCTTTTATATCTCTTCTTACATCTACTAAGCCCCTTATTCTTATTATAGCTATCATTTTAATTTTTTTAAAGCATTTATGCATGCTTTTGCAAAATTTATTGTTGTTCTTGTTTGCCCAAAGCTTCTACTATAAATATCTTTTATTCCAGCTAATCTTAATATCTTTTTTATTTCATCCCCAGCAACCAAACCTGTACCTTGAGGAGCAGGTATTAAAATAATCTCTGCACTTCCACATTTACCATTAACCTTAAATGGAATACTATGTGATTCTTTACAATTACAATCAAAACTACCACACCCTCTTTTTATTTTTATTATATTTAGTTTTGCTTTCCTTATTGCTTTTTCTCTGGCAGGTAAAGTTTCTTTAGCTTTTCCGTAACCAATTCCAACATGTCCATTTTCATCTCCAACAACAGCCATACATGCAAAAGTAGGAACATTACCCTCTGCTGTTTTCTTTTGTGTTTGCTTCCAAATTCTTCTTTTTCCACCACCAAATTTTCCTTTTGATTGTCCTATTTTTAATAATTCTATTTTAAGATCTAATAAAGAATCTATAATTTCTACTTCTAATATCTTATACTTATCTAAAATTTCATCAATGTCTTTAATTTTTCCTTCTTTTACTAACTTACCTATTTCTGTTTTAGGTTTCCAATTAACTAATCTTTCTTTTATTTTTTCCTTTTCTTCTATTTCTTCTTTTTCTAATTCTTCAATACTACTATCTACTTCCTTTAAAACTTCCTCTATTTCTTCTTCCTTATCATTCATTTTATCTTCCTTCAAATTCATTTTCTATTTTATTTTTTATATATTCAAAAAATTTATTTTTTACTATTCTTTCTTCTTTAGGAAACATTTCTTCTTTACATTTAATTTTTATACCGCTTTCTTTTAATCCTTTAACAAAAGAATATATTTTTGAACCTTTAATATTTCTTAATAATCCTATGTCTAATATACATTCTTTACTAATATCTTTTTTTATTATTTTTTTTCCTAATAAAAATCCGCTTAGATAACAAGCTGTAAGATTTTTGGCATTATAATCATTCCATCCATATTTTCTTAATTCTTTTGAATTAACGCTTACAATAACAAAATCTTGTGCATTTTTTGATATTACATAAGATCCAATTATGTACCTATTTGTTTTTCTAAAAACTATCCTCGGTAAATTACTTTTTAACATCTCTATTCTTGCTTTGTAATCTGTTTTTCCTTCTCTTCTTCTTTTCATTTTTACTACAATCTTCATTTTTTTAATTCCTCCATTAAGTGCTTAATATCTTTAAATTTATTTTGTTTTATTTTTTTTCTTATTTCATTATACCTTTCTTTTGATATTTTTCCTTGTTCTTTTAATTTTTTTAAATGATTTCTTTGTTTTCTTACCCTTATAACATATTCTTTTTTTCTATTCTTTATTTTCTTTTTTATTTTTCCAGGCCCTCTCCTTCTTTTTCTTTTTTCTTTTTTTCTTCTCCCTTTTTTTTCTTTTATTATAATTGCTTTATCTTTAATTAAATCGATTATGTCTTTTCTTGTTATTGCTTCTTTTATCTCATCTAATCTTGTTTCATTGAATATAATTCTATCTATTCCGACATTCATAACCCTTGCAACTAATTTCTTCTTTTTTTTAAGATTCATTTTTTTCTCCTTTTTTTATATTTAAGATTTCTATATTTTTGTTCTTTGCTTCTTCTATAATTTGTTTTCTTTTCTTTTTTCCAATTTTTGAAGATATTATAACTATATTTTTTTCTTTATCAACTTTCTTTAAATCATAAATATTATTTACTAAGATTGGTAATTTTCCTTTAAGTAAAAATTTATTTTTTTTACTTTTTCCAAAACCAATTTGAACTTTTTTTAACCTACCTTTTTTTCTTACTCTTATTTTACTATGCCTTCCTCTTTGTCTTCTCCATTTTTGTTTTTTTTTCTGCCTTTTTCCTAATCTTATATAATAAGTTGTTCCTCTTCTTAGAAATTTTCTTTTCATTTTATTTTCTCCTCCCTTTACATTTTTCTATAATAAAAATTCCATCTTGAAAAATTCTTCTATCTCTTTTCGTTATTCTAGTAGCTTGTTCTATATTTGCTGCTGTTTGGCCAGCTTTTTCTTTATCATGGCTTTCTACAATTATAATATCTTTTTCAATTCTTACATTAACGTCATCTAATATAAGAGCTTTTCTTTCTTTTTTTTCTCCAAGAAAATTTTTTATTATCAAATAATTATCTTTAATACTAACGGATATCGGAAAATGGACATAACAAATCTGTAATTTATAAACATATTTTTCTCTTAATCCTTCTATAGCGTTTTTTATTTTTGCTTTAATTGTTTTTATATCTCTTTTATTTTTTCTTGTTGCCTTTTCTTTAAATAAGACTATTTTATTTTTTTCTTTTATTATATCAAAATTTCCTTTCAATAATATTTTATCTTCTTTATCATTACTTTTTATTTTTAATATTTTCCCATCTATTTCAAAATTCATTCCTTCTGGTATTTCTATTATTTCTTCAATTTTTGTTTTCATTTTTAATAAAAATATGCAATAAGAGAACCGCCTAAGTTTTTTTCTAAAGCTTCATAATGTGTCATTATCCCTTTACTTGTAGATATAATAATAATTCCAAAATTTCTTGCAGGCAAATATCTCCTAACATATTTTTCTATATCCTTAATTTGTACATCAAATCGAGGTTTAATTGCTTTACACTCATTTAATTCTCCTATTGTAATTCTTAATTTTTTTTCTTTATCAATAAAATAATCTTTTATATAGTTATTTTTTTTAGCTAATTCCAAAATAGATAAAAGAAGTTTGGAGTAATAACTAACTAAAACTTCTTTTTTTCTCGCTTTTTTCGCATTCATTATCTTACATAATCCATCAGCAACAACATCATGTGACATTTTCTATGAGTATTTTTTAAATCCCAATTCATTAGCAATTTCTCTAAAGCATTGCCTACACAAATCTAACCCGTAAGACGATATATGTGCACCAAATCTTCCACATCTAAAACATTTTTTTGAAGCTATTCCGGTTTTTCTTTCTTTTGGTTTATTATGTCTAATAAATTTTTCTTTTTTTGCAGGTTTTTTTTCTATTTGTTTTAATATTTTTTTCCAATCACTTGCTGTCATTTTATTTTTGTTTTAAAATTTTCCTCCATAAATTTAATTATTTCCTCTTTAGAGACATTTTGTTTAGCAGGTAATTTTCCTTTTTTTATTTTTCTTATACTAACTCTTTTTCCACTTCTACAAAAACTTACACTAACATCCAATCCTATTATTCCTACATCTCTTTGATAAGATATTCCAGGTATTTCTATATACTCTTTTATTCCAAAAGAAAAAGAGTTCTCTGAAATTTGTTTTTTATTTAAAGTATTATCTTTTGCAACTAATAATTTTTTTAGTAATTCAATTGCTTCTTTTTTTCTTAGTGTTACAAAAGCTCCAACTTCTAATCCCGGTCTAACATTTAAAGAAGGTATTCTCTTTTTTGATTTTACTTTTTTTGGTTTTTTTCCTGTAATTCTTTCTAATAATTTTACTCCCCTTTCAAGTTTATCTCCACTACCACCTATACTTAAAACAACTTTTTCTATTTCTATATTTCTCATTATATTATTATTTTTCATTTTTCTACCATTATATAATCTAACAAAGCATTTATTTTTTCTTGAGAAATTTTTATGGTTGCTATATTTTTTTCTTTATCTATTTTTTCTATTATTCCTCTCTTTCCAATATGTTTTCCATTAATTACTAAAACTTTACTCCCTTCTTTTAATGGTAATATCTCAATTATTTTTTTATTATTTAAATCAAATAAAACAGAATCTCCTATCTTTATGTTTTTATTTTCTTTATAATCTATTAAATAATTTCTTCCATTTGTACAATTTATTTGTATTTTATTTTTATCAATCTTTTTCTTATTTAGAATTTTTGCAATAATTTCTTTTTTTTCATTTAAAATTTCTTTTATTGTTAATTTTTTATTTTCGTTTAAATCCAGAGTATAAATTTTCTTATCTATTTCTATTATATCTTTCAATTGTACTGGAAATTTTTCATCTTTAATTTTTTTATTATTAACAAAAATTCTTCCCTCTTTTATTATTTTTTTTACATCCTTTCTATTATTAACAATTCTTATTATATCTCTTATAATAACATATACAGGAATAGAGAGAAAGTTTCCACTAGAAGAAATATATTTAGTACCTTTTCTTGGTAAAGGCCATGTTTTAGGCATTGATTGTCTTTTTCTGTGCATTTTTATCTTCTAGTTTTTTTAATCTTTTTTTATCTTCTAAATTTAATTCAATTATTTGTAATTTAGATGGATCAAACCAAATATTTATTTTAGTTCCATCTTTCTTTTGTTTTTGTATTCCTTCGATACTTACTTTTAATTTTTTTAAATTAATTTTTTCTATTTTTCCACTTTTCCCTTTAAAAGATCCTCTCATAATTTTAACTAGATCCCCCTTTCTTAAAGGAAAACTTCTTCTATTATACTTTTTTCTCAATTCTTTTGATAAATTCGCCGAAATTAATTTTTTTCTTATGTGAAGAGGAGCATTAAATCTATACTTTCTTTGTTTTCTTTTTTGCTTACTCGATTTCCACTTAATTGAAAATTTTTTTTTCATTTTAAACTATTATTAATGCTATTTTAGCTATTTCTTTCCATCTTTCTGAAATTTCCCTTGGTATAGGACCTTTTATTTGAGTCCCTTTTGGATTTCCCTTTTCATCTTTTAGTAATACAACAGCATTATCTGTAAAAGCTATTCTTTCTCCATTTTTTCTTCTTATTGGTTTTTTTTGTCTTATGACAACGGCATCAAATACTTTTCCTTTCATTTCAGGATTACCTTCCCTTACACTAACCTTTACCCAATCTCCAATTCCGCAACGAGCTTGCCTACCTTTTCTAGATTTTTTTTTCTTTACCCCAATAATCTTAACTATTCTTGCGCCAGAATTATCAGCAGCTATAACATAACTTCCTATATTTAATGCATTAGGTATTTTTGAAGATATTGCTTTCATTTTTTATTTCCTTCTTTTATTATATCTAATAAAACAAAATGAATAATTTTACTTAAAGGCCTACACTCTTGTATTAATACATAATCCCCTATTTTTACTTTTTCTTCCATACATTTAGGTAATCTAGCATGCAATCTTGTTTTCTTTTTTAAATATCTTTCATACTTTTTTATATAAACTGTTCTCTCAAATTCTATAACAATTCTTCTCGGAAATTTTTTTATAACATACCCCTCAAATTTTCTTCCTCTAACTTTTAGATATCCATGGATAGGACAATCTTTATCATTACATTTTTCTTTATTCTTGCTATCAATTTTCTTTTTTTCTATATTTTCATCTATCTTTTCTTTCTCTTCTTCTTTTATTTCTTTATTTTCCATTTTATTATTATTTTATATTACCCTCCTTAAATCCAAGATTTATTAATATTTCTTTAATTTTTTTACTATGATCCCCTTGTAATTCTATAATATTATTTTTTATTGTTCCTCCACATGCAAGTTTTTTCTTTAATTCTTTTAATATCTCTTTTATATTCACACTTTTATCAAATCCGCTAACTACTGTTATTATTTTTCCAAATTTTCTTTTTTCTGTTATTACTTTAATTTCTTGATTTTCTCTGCTTATTTCACTGCATATACATATATTTTTTGGTAATCCGCACTTTGGACAGATATCCATTATTTAATACTAAGCAATCTCGCGATCGCTCTTTTTATTTCTTTTATTTTTATTTTATTTTGTTTATTAGCAGGATTTTTTCTTTTTATTAATTCTAATCTTAATTCTTTTAATTTTTCTTCTCTTTCTTTTTTATTCATATTTTTTATTTCTTTTTTATTCAAAACAGCCATTTTATTTTTTACTCTTCTTATTTTTCTCTTCTTTTTCTTTTATGTTTATTCTATTTATATTTTCTTCTATTTTTCTCTTTATTTCTTCATTTATCAATATTTGATCATGTATTTTTTCATTTGGAGGTAATATACTAACCTTTATTCCTATAGTTCCTGCTATAGTTTGTGCAGTTGCTTTTGCTTTTTTTACTACCTTAACAGTATCTCCAGTTTTTTTTAAATATCCAAAAGCAAATCTCCAAGATTTTGCCCTTGCACTAGGCAATTTTCCACTTAATCTTATTTCAGCTCCTAATGCTCCAGCTTTTTGTATTTTTTCTAAAGTTTTATATGCTATTAATTTAAATTTTGAACTTCCTAATCTCTCTAAAGAAAGGGCAATTTCATCAGCTATTGTTACAGCATCAAATTCCGGTTTTTGTATCTCTCTAATTTCTATTATAGGATTTTCTAATTTGAATATTTTTTTTAGATTATTTGTTAATTCATTAATTTTCTCTCCTTTTTTTCCTATAATAAATCCAGGCTTTGTTGTAGAGATTATTATTTTTTCTCCTATAGGAGTATATTCTACACTGATAGAACTAAATCTTCCCTTTCCTAAAGACTTTTTTATATACTCTTTTATTCCATATTCATCTTTTTTTAAAGTTATAAATTTTTTTTCTTCCATTTTTTATTCTAATTCTAATTTACCTTTTGCTTTAATTAAAATATGAGTTCTCTTAAACCTTCTTGTTCCAAATCTTCTATAAGGTCTTGAAGCTTTATCTGCTTTTGCAAAAAAGATAAATGGTTCTTCTATGTTATGATAAACAGCATTTGCATTTAAATTTTTTAATAATTTTATAAAAGTTTTTGTAGCTTTTATTGGATATCTGCCACTTTTCATATTCTTTCTATGTGGAATTTCTCCTTTCATTGGTACAGCTTTTTTAAATTTTAAAACCAATTCTAAATCCTTTAATGCTTTTTTTATTTCTTTTCCTTTAATAAATTTACATAATGCTACCGAATGTTTTGTTGATATTGATAAATCTCTTCCTCTAACAATTACTTCTTTAATTTTTTTTTCTTCTTTCTTTGTGTCATTGTTATGTGATTCTTTGTTTTCTAAATTTTCTTTATTCTTGCTATCAATTTTCTTTTTTTCTATATTTTCATCTATCTTTTCTTTCTCTTCTTCTTTTATTTCTTTATTTTCCATTTTATTATTATTTTACTGACATAAAAGCAGAGCTTCTTGTAGCTCCGATACCAGGTGCCCCATGTTTAACACCTTTTCTTGTTACGGAAAATTCTCCTAATCTATGTCCTAACATATCTTCTGTTATTTTTACAGCGACAAATTCTTTTCCATTATGAACATATATTGTTAATCCAACCATTTGTGGTACTATTATCATATCTCTATAAAGAGTTCTTATAGGTTTTCCCTTTTCATTATATTTTTTCCACCTTTTTATTATTTTTTCAATTTCTGAAAAATTTCTTAATATAGTTCTCCTTTCCCTAGATGTTATATATTTTGCAAATTCACGAATATCCATTTCTTTCAATTCTTCTAAAGTTTTTCCTCTTAATGTAAATTTTTTCTTTTCTATTTCTATCATTTTATTTTTTTCTTAAACCAGTTCTTCTAGGTCTTATATGTCCTACTTTAGCCCCAGGAGGAGCATTTCTTTTTGCTATTTTACTTTTAATTCTTTTTCCTCTTCCCCCTCCAAATGGATGATCTACAGCATTCATCTTTACAGCAGAAGTTCTTGGCCATAATTTATTTCTTGATTTCATTTTATAATATTTATTTCCTGCTTTTACAAATGGTTTTTCTAATCTTCCTTGGCCAGCTATAATTCCTATTGTTGCCCTACATTTTTCATTAAACCATTTTTCTTTTTTACTTGGCATTAGAACAGCAACTTTTCCATTTACTTTTTTTGTTATTTTAGCACTATTTCCAGAAGTTCTAACAAATTTTCCACCATCATTTGGATTATTTTCTAAATTAAAAACATTTGTTCCCGTTGGTATATCCTTTAACATCAATATATTACCTTCCTTTATTTCATTTTCATTAATTTTTATAATCTGTCCTTCATATAAACCATTTGAAGCAATATTATAAAATATTTTTCTATCAGAAGTTTGAATTTTAACTAACGGAGCAGTATGTGCACTAGAATTAATTATTTCTATTATTTTTGCTTCCCCTTTATAATTTGAAGAGGGATATGCCACTTTATATTTGTAAGCACTAGGCCTAACTCTATATGTCAAACTTCCATGCCCTCTTGCTTGTTGTATAATTCTTTTTCCCATTTTATAATACTCCTAATTTAGTTGCTAAGTCAATTGCAAGATTTTCTTTTTTCAATTTTATATATGCTCTTTTTTTATTATCTTTTATTAGAGTTCTTATTTTTTCTACTTTAAAATTAAAAATCTTTTCAAATTCTCTTTTTATTTCATTTTTTTTTGCTCTTCTATCTACTTCAAATACAAGTGTATTTTCACTTTCAATTAGTCTTATTGTTTTTTCTGTTACTATTGGTTTAATTATCATTTTTTTCAAACCTTTCTTTTAATTCTTTTAAAGAATTTTCTGTATAAATTGTTAATCTTCCTAAAGGCCATAAATTTTTTATATTAAGCTCATTTACTTTTACAACTTCTATTCCTTTAATTTTAAATTTTTCATTTTTTCCTAATATTAAAAGAACACCGGAATTTTTCTTGTATTTTCTACTCCTTAATTTACCCTTACCAGCTCTAATTTTCTTTTTTTGAATTGCAATATCCTTTAATTCTTTAAATACTTTCTCTAAAAGTTTAAAGAAATCTTTAGTTTTTAATTCCAAAACGTCAGATTTTATTACTACCGGAAGATTTATTTTTAAGTTGATATCTTTTAATTTTTCATACCTTTCTTTTATTTTTTCTAAAGATGCAGTTGCTGCAAGTGCAGATTTTAATGCAATCTCTTTTTCTTTTTTATTTATTTTTTTCTTTACTAAAAAATGTTCAATTTTTGTAGGGTGTGCTCTTCTACCACCACGAGTATTTGCCACTTCTGCACCAATCCAATAAAATTGCGAACCACGTCTCCATAATATCTTTCTAGGAGTTCTTGACATTTCTCTTCCATAACTTGTTTTCCATTTATGCCTAGCTCTTCTTATTATACCAGAAGCACTATGTCTTTTTCCTGCTTCTTTATATGGTGCGTGAGGTTGTATATAAACAAGAGAATGAAAATACTTTTGGCAAATATCCTCTCTTATTGGAAAAGAAAAAAAATTAGGCAAATTTATTTCCCCTTCTAGTTCTCCTTTTTTATTGATTAATTTTGTTTTCATTTTAAATTATTTTTATTAGTTGGTAATTTTCTTTTCTTGATTTTTTATTCTCTCTTAAAGGTAATGTTAATATAAGACAAGCTTTTTCGTTGCCAGGAACACTTCCTTTTATTATTACATAATTTGTTCTAATTTTTCCAAAATGTTCAAATCCTCCTTTTGGATTTATATCTTTTTGTTCTATTTTTCCTATATCCAATACTTTTAAATTATAAACACTTCTATGAAAATATCCAAGTTGCCCTGCCATAGGTGTTCTAAATGTTACATGAGAAGGTTTCCATGGACCTAAACTACCAGGCCTTCTTACACCCTTTTCAGACTTATGTTGTCTTAAAGAAATACCAAATCTTTTTACAGGCCCAGCTGTTCCATACGCTTTTGTTATCCCTCTAACATCAACAGTTTGATTAATCTTTAGAAAATCTCCTATACAAATATCTTTATTAAGATATTCTTTAATAAAATTAATTTTTTCTTCTAAAGAACCATTAAGTCCAATTTCTAATATGTCTGGAGTTTTTTTTATTCCAGTTTTCTTTACATTAGAATAAACTATTATTCTTATATCATCTATTTCCTTTTTTATTTCTTCAAATTCTTTATTTAAATCAATTTTTTTCTTTTCCTTAGGTATTTTAACTTTTCTTTTTAATTCTTTATCAAGATTTTCATTTAAAATTTCTTTTATTATCTTTTTGTTTTTATAAAATCTAATAGAAAAAATTTTCATAGGAGGAACCTCTAAAATTGTTATTGGTAAAATTATATTTTTTCCTTTTGTTAAACTTTCAGGTGTATTATCTTTTACAAGAGCCGATTTCATTCCAACTTTATAACACAAGAAACCTAAAATTTTATCTTCTTCTTTTTTTTGTAATGCTTCCCAGTTCACTCTAGGTAAAACTTTTCTTACTCTCTTCCTAGGCCAATATTGTAAGCTCCCATCTCTAGCTTTACTTAATGATGCCATCTTATAAATATATACTTTATTTAATCTTTTATTTTATATTTTATATTAAAAAATATTTATAATATGCCCTTCTATAAAAGAACCGTGAACCCTCAAATTTAATAAAATTAAAATTTTGTAGCTTTATAAATTTTATTCTTTTTTAATTAAATTAAAAAGATTTTCAATTTAATATATTAATTTAAATGAATTTTCTTCTTAGATTTCAAATTCTTTTTCTATTATTTTCTCTTTTTTATCTACTATAATCTTTCTTATTATTTTTCCTTTTCTTTTTGCTAATTCTCTTATTTTTGCAAAATCTTTTTCATTTGGTGGGAAAATTATTTGATTTATTTCATAATTATGAGATATTTTTGCTTCTTTAAAATTATTTAAATCCCAAAAAAAGTAATCTTTAATTTTATCTAGATATTTTAAATCTGCTTCTAAGATACAAAATTTATCATCTATTTTTAATTCTCCAGATTTTCCTGGCTTAGGCAATTTATTTTTTATTTTTAATTTTAACTTTTCAGAATCTACGTTTAATAACATAAAATATGCTTTTTTTGAATATTCTTTAAGTTTTTCCGAATTTCCTTTAAATTCATAAATATTTATTTCTGTTTTTTCTTTCCCAATTAAATCTAATTTTTCTTTACTCAATATATTTCCATAAAAATTAAAATCTCCCAATTCCATAACTAAATTAACAAAATCATTTGCATATTCAAAACTTCCAGAAATTTTAATTTTATTAGAAATTTTTATAGATAATACAGCTCTATTTTCATACTTTCCTTTTCCAAATCTTATAAATTGTCTATGGGCTTCTTTAGTTTCTTTTCCATAAAAAATATCTTTTATGAAACAACTCATTTTATAATTAACAAAATTTATAAATAAAATTTTCCTTTAGTAATTAAAATGAATACAAAAAATGAATTTAAAAATATATCTATTATAATAATTATAATTATTTTACTTATTTTAGCTATTATTTTGTTATATCCAATTTTACAACCTATTTTAATTGGTTTTTTACTTGTTTATTTATTTTACCCCCTTTACAAAAAAATATTAAAAATAACGAAAGAAAAAAATTTAGCTGCTTTTATTATTATATTAATAATTTTACTTTTTTTAATTTTACCTATGTGGTTCTTATTCCCAAAAATATTAAAACAATCTTTTGAAATTTATTTATACTTACAAAAGTTGGATATAGGAGCAATTTTAAACAGATTCGTTCCTTATTTAACTTCAACAATAATTTACCAAGAGTTGATAATTAATATAAATAAAATTTTTTCTTCAAGTGCTAACTTACTTTTTAATTCTTTAACAAATTTTATTCTTAATATTCCCCTTTTATTAATGAAAATAGCAATTGTCTTTATATTATTATTTTTTGGGCTTAGAGATAGTGAAAATATAAAAAATTTTCTTAAATCTATCTCTCCATTTGAGAAGGATGTAGAAGATAAATTAATAAAAAATTTTGGGGATATAACAAAATCTGTTATTTATGGGCAAATTATAATAGGTTTAATTCAAGGGATTCTAACTGGTATAGGATTATTTATTTTTAAAACCCCACAAGCATTATTTTTAACACTAATAGCTATAATTTGTGGAATAATACCTATATTAGGTCCATGGATTATTTGGATTCCATTAAGTACATATTTCTTTTTATCAGGTAATATTCTAAAAGCAATTGGAATTTTCTTATGGGGTGCTATATTAGTTTCATGGATAGATAATTTTTTAAGACCTTATATTGTTTCAAAAAAATCAAAAGTTTCAACAGCTTCTGTATTCATAGGAATGATAGGAGGATTAATAACTTTAGGTTTGATTGGATTAATAATTGGCCCATTATTATTATCCTACTTATTTTTATTAATAGAATTTTATAAAAATAAAAAGAATAATTAAAATGAATTTAAAAGTAAAATTTTTGAATTTTTCAGCAGGAAGGCCGATAATAATTTTAAATAAAACTTTTGCTAAAAATAATGCAATTCACGTAGATAGTAGAATTAATATAATCTATAAAAATAAAGAAATAATTGCAGTTGTAGATTTAGCTTCTAATTTCATTAAAGAAAATGAAGCAATAATATCTTCAGAAGTTGTTAATTATTTAAATATACATGAAGGAGAAGAAATAAAAATAACATTGGCAAAAAAACCTATAAGTACTAAATATATTTTAAAAAAATTAAATAATAAAAAACTTAATAAAGAAGAGATAAGAAGTATAATAAAAGATATATCTATAAATGCTTTAACAGAATCTGAAATTGCTTTTTTTGTTTCTGCTGTATATAAGTGTGGAATGTCTTTTAAAGAACTTATTTATATGATAGAAGCAATCGTAGAAACTGGAAAAAAATTAAATCTCGGAAATAAAATAGTTGTAGATAAACATAGCATAGGTGGAATTCCAGGAAGAGTTACTCCAATTATAGTTTCTATTTGTGCTGCAGCTGGATTAACTATACCAAAAACTTCTTCAAGAGCAATAACAACCCCTTCTGGAACAGCCGATGCATTAGAAACTATCTGTAAAGTAGATTTTTCTTTGAAAGAAATAAAGGAAATAATAAAAAAAACAAATGCATGTTTTGTTTGGGGCGGTTCTTTAGATTTAGCCCCAGCAGATGATAAAATTATACAGATAGAAAAAATAATTAATTTAGATCCAGAAGCTCAATTATTAGCTTCAATTATATCAAAGAAAATTGCTGTAGGAGCAAAATATGTTGTTATAGATATTCCTTACGGAAAATTTGCTAAAGTTTCTTTTTCTAAAGCAATAAAATTAGAAAAAAAATTTTTAGAAATAGCAAAATATTTTAAAATAATTTTAAAATGTTCTTTAAAAGAAATAAATGAGCCTCTTGGTAATGGAATTGGTCCAGCACTAGAAATACAAGATGTAATAAAAGTTTTATCTTTAAAAGACTCGTGCAATAAATTAGAAGAAAGAGCTTTAGAATTATCTTCAATTATTTTAGAAATGACAGGAAAAGCAAAAATAGGAAAAGGTAAAGAATTAGCAAAAAAAATATTGTATTCAGGAAAAGCTTTTGAGAAATTTAATGAAATAATAAAAGCACAGAAAGGAGATATAAATTTTAAGTTTAAAGAAGCACAATATAAAAAAGATATCCTAGCAGAAAAAAAAGGAATTATTAAAGAAATAAATATAAAATTAATTAATTACCTCGCTATTTTAGCAGGATGCCCTATGGACAAATATGCAGGAATCTATTTACATAAACATCTAAATCAAGAAGTAAAGAAAGGAGAAAAAATATTAACAATATATTCTGAAAATGAAGAACAATTGAATAATGTAATAAAAATTTATAACGAAAATAATCCAATAATAATAAAATGATGAGTAGTTTTATACAACTTAGTTTAATTCTTTTTATTGTTTTATTTATTTCTACTATCTTAAGAATTTTAAAACAACCATTAATAGTAGGATATATATTGTGTGGTATTTTATTAGGACCCTCCTTCTTAAACACCGTTAAAAATAATGAAATAATATTAACATTTTCAGAAATTGGAGTCTCTTTTCTTTTATTTTTAGTTGGTATGTATTTAAATCCAAAAAAAATAAAAGAATTTGGTAAAATTTCTTTAATAACTGGTATAGGTCAATTTGTTTTTACTTCTTTAATAGGATATTTTATATCCCGTCTATTAAATTTTTCAATATTAACTTCTATTTATGTTTCAATAGCATTAACTTTTTCTTCTACAATTATAATAACAAAACTCTTATCAGATAAAGAGTCTCTTGATAAATTATATGGAAAAATATCGATAGGATTTTTACTAGTTCAAGATTTGATTGCAATGTTCCTTTTGATTTTTCTTTCATCTTATTCAGAACAAACTACTTCGTTAATTTTTTTTTATAAGATGATAATAAGAGGAATACTAATAATTCTAATAATCATTCCAATTAGTATATTTGTTATAAATAAATTTAGTCAATTTTTTGCAAAATCACAAGAGTTATTATTTATTTTTGCTATATCCTTTGGTCTACTCTTTTCTTCTTTATTTTTTTATTTAGGATTCTCAATTGAAGTTGGAGCTTTAGTTGCAGGAATAATTATTTCTACTTCTCCTTATAGTTATGAAATAAGTTCTAGACTAAAACCTCTAAGAGATTTTTTTATTATTTCTTTTTTTATTGTTCTTGGAAGTAAAATGACTTTGCCTAACCTTTCTGTTCACATTATCCCTATAATTATTTTTTCTTTTTTTATTCTAATAGGAAATCCTTTAATTGTTATGATTTTAATGGGGATTTTTGGTTATAGTAGAAATACTAGTTTTATGTGTGGTTTAACAGTTGCTCAAATAAGCGAATTTTCTTTAGTATTAATTTCTTTGGGAGTTAAATTAGGACATATATCAGAAGATATTCTTTCTCTTGTAACCGCAGTAGGTTTAATTACTATATTATGCTCTACTTATTTAATAATTTATTCTGAAAAGATCTATTTTAAAATATCTAAATATTTGTCTGTATTTGAAAGAAAAAGAATAAGAGAAATACAATATAAAGATAAAGAAAAAAAATATGAATACATCCTTTTAGGAGAAAATAGAATAGGTTTTTCTATAATGAATTATTTTATTAATTCAAATAAGAATTATCTTATTGTAGATTTTAATCCAGAAAGAATAACAAGATTAAAAAAACAAGGAATTAATTGTATTTATGGAGATGTTTCGAATGTAGAATTTTTAGATAATCTAAATCTTAAAAATGCAAAATTAGTTGTTTCTACAATACCAGAAAAAGAAATTAGTTTATTAATTTTAGAAAGAACAAAAAAGAAAAATAAAAATATTGTTGTTATATTAACTGCAAGACAAATAAGAGAAGCATTAGAATTGTATAAAGAAGGGGCAGATTATGTTATATTACCACATTTTTTAGGAGGAGAATATACTTCTCAATTAATATCTAGATATAATATAAATTTAAAAAAATATGAAGAAGAAAAAATAAAGCATATAAAAGAATTAAAAAAAAGATTAATAGAAAAACAAGAACATCCATATACAGAGAGAGATTAATTAATAATATTTCCTTATAAAAATAAATAATTTTTATAGATTAGTAATCTTTATATATATCTATATTTTTTCTTTTTTATGGAAACAAAAAGTTATATTGAAGAGATAAAAAGATATCTTGAAAAAAATCTTGTTAAAGGATATAAATTAGAAGATTTAAAAATACAGCTAAAAAAACAAGGATATAGTGTTAGTGCTATTTCAAGAGCAATAAAAGAATTAGCAGAAAAATCAAAAGAACAACAGATTAAAGAAATAAAAAAACAAGAAATAAAAGAAGAAAAAGTTGAACCAATAAAAGAAGAAAAAATAGGATTTTTTTCAAGATTAAAAAAATTATTTAAAATATAATGAAAAATAGAATTATAAGAAAAATAATTCATATATTGTTTGGGATAAATATTATTTTATTATTTTATATGAATATATTAACAACAAGAATTCTTTTTTATTTTCTTTTATTAAGTATTTTTTTATCTATTTTGAGTTTAAAAATAGATATTCCTATTGTAAAAAAATTAATTATTCATTATAAAAAAGAAAATGAAATGCCTCCTGGAAGAGGCTTTATTTTTTTCTTATTTGGTAGTTTACTTGTTTTGAAACTATTTGAAAAAGACATAGCTTTAGCTTCTATTACTATATTAACTTTCTCTGATTCTTTTGCATGTATTTTTGGTTCTTTATTTGGAAAAATTAAAATATTAAATGAAAATAAGACAATAGAAGGAACCATTTTAGGTATAATAATAGGAACAATATTAGCATCTTTTTTTGTTAATTTTATAGAATCTTTTTTGGCGTGTTCTATTGCTATGTTAGGAGAACATTTAGAATTTAAAATATCTAAAAACACTATAGATGATAATTTAATTATTCCTTTAATTTCTGGAACAACAATTTATATATTAAGGTTATTAGTATAAAAATTAAAAATATTATTTAATATTATAACTGCCTTATTTTTTATCTTTTAAATTTTTATAAATTATTAATATTTTACGCCGCCGCCCGGAGTCGAACCGGGATGCCCGAAGGGCCCTGCTCTCAAGGCAGGTGGAGTACCGTTGTCCCACGGCGGCATATTTTTTAATTTATTTTTATATTTTTATATTTTTCTCTTAAATATGGAATAAATTTAATTAGAATTAAAATTAAGAAATTGTTCGGATATTTATAAAAAAATAAAAAAACTTTATCCGAACAAAGCTGCCAATCCCTCTGCCGCTTCTTCTGGCTTTACTTCTTCTTTTTCTTCTTTCTCTTCTTTTTTAATTTCTTGTTGTGAGGTTGCTGTTGTGGTTACGAAACTTGCAGATTCTAATTCTTTGTCAATATCTACCCCTTTTAAAGATGCAACTATTGCTTTAATTTTTGATTCATCAATCTCCCCACCAGCTGCTTCAATAATTTTTTTTAAATTATTTTCATCTATAGGTTTTCCAAGTTTATGCAAAAGTAAAGCCGCATATATATATTCCATTTTTTATCATTTATTTAATTAATTTATTTAAAATATCAAAATGTGATTTTGCTTTAGCTAATAAATACTTTATATTTTCTTTGCATATATAATTTATCTTTATTGATAAAGTTAACGATTTAGATTTATTTGTTATCAATTTTTCTATGATATCTTTTCTACTAAAGTTAAGATTATTATAAATTTTATTTTCTTTTTTATAATAAGCTGCAATTGGTTTCAATCCAACATAAAATGGTTTTATATCTAGTTTCGACATTAGTCCAGCTTTTTCTTCTGTTATTATTTCATTTTTTTTTACTATTAAACTTCTTTCTTTTATAGATATCTTTCCATCTTCTATAACAAATTTTATTTTTAAAGAATTTAATTCAGAGATAACAGGTCCAGGGACTAAATCTGTTGGTCCAGCTTCAGCATAAATATCCTCTTCTGCAATTTGTCCTACTTTAGCTTTTACAGGATTCTTTTTTTCACTAAGTTCTATAGACAAATCAAAAGGATCTTCATTAGAAAATATTATAACACTATTTTCTTCTATAAAATCTTTCAATTTTTCTAGATTTTTGTCCTCGAAAGCCATAAACATAATTTTCTTTTTTATAACCTTAATTATTGCTTTTTCTCTCATATCTTTTTTTATTTGTTGTAGCTGTTTATCTGGTAAACTTTTAGTAGAAGCAATTAAAATAGTATTATATTTTTTTTCTAATTCCTTTAGTTCATTAAGTAATTTTACTTTTTTTTCATTAACTTTTTTAATTTTTTTTCGTTCCATTTTATAATTTTATAGGCTTACTCATTGTTAATTTAATTAAAATATTTTTTATATTTTGTTCTTTTTTTGGCAAAATTTCTTTAATAACATTTATTGCTTTTATTATATTTTCTGCTATTTCTTCATCTTTCATACTTCTTTTTCCTACAACAAATTTTAAACTTGGTTCTTTACTTTTTATTCTAACAGATCTTTCCATCAAAGATAAAATCTTTTTTATTTCCTCTTCTGTTTCGTTAGTAGTTATTCCTAATTGAGGTGAAGGCATTTTTCCAGCTTGCCCTAAAAATTTTCCAAGTTTTGTAGCTACTAAAGGCATTAAATTATTGCTAACAATGAAAAAATCATAACTTTTTACAAGTTTTTTTATAATTTTTTTATCATTATACTTATTCAAATCTTCTTTAGTTATACTATCTATAATAGATGTTTTTTTGTTTAATATTGCAAAAACTTTAGGCTTTTTTATAGCATAAGGAAAATTTATTATAATATTAATGCTATCTTTTTTTACATCAAAATTTTTTAAATTTATAATTAAATCAACACTCTCATCAAATTTTCTTTCTTTCGCTTCTTTTTTTAGAGTCTTAATTATTTCTAAAATTCTATCTTTATTCATTTTTATTTTTTTATTAATTTATCTACTACCAACGCGCCTTCGCCAGAAAATTAGCTTCGGCGATGTAGTTAGATATGGCGATGTAGTTAGATATTTTTATATCTATTTTATTGATTTATAAATTTATTGTTTTTTAAATTTTTTATTTTTCATAATAATGGAAATTAAAAATAAAATTAAAATAATAAAATTATTAATTTTAAATATAAATATCTTTATAAATTAAGAATTTATTTATTTTTATGGAATTTGTAGCTTTATTATCTTCAGGACAGGGAAGTTGGGGCCAAGTTGCTGGTTTAATAAACAGAGGAGAATGGGATAATATAATTTTGTTAGGTTCAAGTTTTGCGGAAAAGTTTTCTTGTGAAAAAAAACATGATTTTATTAAAATAAATATGAATCAAGGAATTATGAATTTAAAAGAAGAAATGCAAAGTAAATTAAAAGATAAAATAAAGGGAACAGAAGTTGCTTTATCTATTGCTTCAGGTGAAGGGAAAGAACATATGGCTTTAATTTCTGCTTTATTATCTTTACCAGTTGGGGTGCGATTTGTTGTATTAACTAAAGAAGGAATTGTTTGGTTATAATAATAGTAAAATATATTATCATTTAAAGTTAAAAAAAGAAAAGAAAAAAAGAATTTAAAAAATTTATTATATTGAATTGCAAAGACGTAATATTTTATTTTCTCTCTAATTAAATAGCCTATCTTATTTATTTTATACTCTTATCCAAACAATAATAAGTCAAAATTCATGAGGTTTAATTTTCATTTCTTTTTTGCTTCTTCCTATTAAAACAACTCTTGATTCTTTTTTTTCGTCGAGAATTTTGTATTTTGGTTTTAATTCTTTTTCAAGAAGTTTTGCAAAACGTTTTATTTCTTTATGAGAAGGCATTGTTTCATAACCTAATCTTTTTCTTGCATAACCAACGGACATATAACCTTTTACTTCTATAAACATTGGACTAGCTTTTTTTATTAATTTTACATATTCTTTTATTTGTTCATCTTTCATATTTAAATTTTTAACAAGTGTCATTCTTAACACCGTTCTTTGTCCTTTTTTTGTTAATCTATTCATTATTTCTAAGCTTTTGTTAAATTTTTCCCATGCATTTTTTTCTAAAGAATTATGCCATTTTTTATAAATTTCTTTATTAGGTGTATTTAAAGAAATGTATAATTGTGTTGGTAGAGCATTTTTTCTTTCTAATTCTAATATTTTTTTAGGATTTAAACCATTCGTGACTAAAAAAGAAGTTTTCCCTTCTTTTTTTAATTCTTTTATTAATTCTGAAATATAAGGGTAAATAGTTGGTTCCCCACTAAGAGATATAGCAAAATGTTTTGGATTTTGTGCTTCTTCAAATTTTTTAAAATTTACTCTTTTATTTCCTTTAAAGCCAGATAGCAATTTTCTTTGTTGTTTTATACTTTCTTCTATAATCTCTTTTGGTTTCTTAACTTCAGACTTTTTTAATTTTTTTCCTAAGTTGTATTCTATAGCACGCCAACAATGTAAACATTTATTTTGACACCACATAACTGCAGGAGACATTTGACAACATAAATGTGATTTTATTCCATAAAATTTTTCTTTGTAACAAACATTTTTTCCTAATAAAGATTTTTTTGTCCATCTACATATTTGAATTCCACAACTATCATAGAATATAGCATAATGTTGTTTTTTTAAAATTTTTAAAATTTTTTTAGGAATCTGCATATAAAATTAAAAAATTAATAACATATAAATTTAACTAAAAAAAATAAAAAAATAGAAAATTAAAAAATTTTATTTCTTTTTCTTTTTCGCTTTTTTCTTTTTTGCTGCCATTTTTTACCTCTTTTTTGTTTTTTATTAAAAAAATAAACATTCTATTCTTTAAATATTTTTTGTTTTTTATTATTTTATTTGTATCTTTTTAATTTTTCATTATCTTATATTCCGTCGATAAAAATTTTTAATTTTATTTAAAAAAAGAAATAAAAAACCAAATAAAAGTGATTACTAAAAAAATAAAAAGTATTAAAGAACTTACGATTTTATAGAATTTTTCTGCAAATTTTTTTGATTTTGTTAGAATTAAAATACTAACATAAAAAAACCTACCACCATCTAATACAGAACAAGGAACCATATTAAAAAAAGCCATTCCAATATTTATTAAAATTATCCAAAATAATAAATTCTTTATAAATAAAATTAGATTATGAGCAAATTTTGGTTTATAATCAATAAATGGAATTAAACTATAAATTATTTTAGAAATAAAATTAGATTTTATTTGGTAAGATGATATACCAATATAAGGTTTTGTACTATTTAAAGGATGGTTTGCTAAAATTATCTCATAGTCTTCTATAGTATTATTATATAAAGTTTTTATTTTTATTTTTTCTCCAGGAGAATAATTTTTCAAAATTTTTTCTAATTCTTTAGAATCTTTTATTTTTTCTCCATTTATCTCAATAATATAACCTCTCAATTTATTTTTTAAAGCAGGACTATCTTCTAAAACAGGAATAATAGAAATATTATTTTCTAATATTTTTTTTAATGTAGAATTATCTATAAAATAACTTTTGTTATTTGCTTTTATTTCTATTAATTCTAGATTATCAATAATAAATGTATTATTTGTTATTTTATCTATTGAAGAAACATTTATATAAGAACCGCCATAACCCGTTATTGTTGCCCCCATTGGAGTAAATGTTAAGTGTATAAAAATTACAGAAATAAAAATAAAAAAAATTCCTACAATAAGGTTAGCAAAAGTTCCTGCAGCTGTTGCAGCCAATTGTTTACTATTTTTCATTTTTTTAATATCTTTTTCTTCTGGATCTACAAAAGCAGCTAAAAAAGGACCTAAAAAAGCAAATCCCGTAGATTTTATTCTAACATTTTCTTTTTTGAAGAATATTCCATGAAAAAATTCATGACTTATAGAAGCTATTGCAATTATTATTATCCAATATGTAAAATAAAATGGAGGTAATATTTGAATTTTAAAAATTTCTGTAAAATAAGGTACTAGAGGAAAGATAGGAGGAGCTTTTACTAAATTTGTATATGTTTCTGGAGAAAAAATAAAAATTTTTAAAATAGTATAAATTAAATATATTCCAATAATCATCAGTATAAAACCACTTATTATTATTATTTTTTCCAACGGATTTAAAATTTTTTCTTTTTTTGATATCTTATTTATTAGCTTTATGCCAAATTTTGTTCTATAAAGAATGAAAGGTTTTTCGAATTTTATCTTTTTTCTTTTTTTATAAAGAAAAATAGAAAAAAAAATTACGAAAAGGAAAAAGAATAACCCATCATAAAAATAAAAATTCATTTTATTTTTAATTTATTTTTTTCTTATTTGTCTAAAATTTTTTTTCCCACACCTTCTACATTTAACTTTTTTTTCTATTATTTTTTTCGGATCGGCTCTTATTTTTGCAGAACAGTTTTTGCAAATAAAAACATTTTTAAATAACCTTATTTGTGCAGCCTGTATTTTTGTTGCCATTTTATAATTTTCTTTTTATTATTTTACCACATCCCTCTACATCCCAATATTCAACATTATCATTTTCTTTTATATCTTGTTTTAAAGATTCGTCTATTAAAATATCAAAAGTTTCAAATGTTTCTAAATCCATTATACTTGCTTTATTTCCATATAAAGATAAAACTTGTGCTCTAACTTTTTTTATCATTGGAACTTCATATCTCTCATGTCCAGAAGCTGCAATAATTTTCTTTTTTCCATCAAAAATATTTATTGCTTCTATTCTAGCTTTTGCTGCTCCATGTTTTCCAGTTTTACTTATATCTATACTTTTTACAATACAAGGTTCTTTATCTATCATTATTATATTACCTTCTTTAACATTAGTGGCATCTATAAGTCTTAGTGGCATATAAGTTCTTAAAAAAATAAGTTTATAAAGTTTGCTAGAATTCAAAAAAATAAGATGGTATTAAAAAAAGGAGATTTTATTGAAATAGAATTTTTAGGAAAAACAGAAGATGGGGAAATATTTGATACAAATATTAAAGAAGAATTAAAAAAAATGAATATAGATTCAGAAAGAAAAACAATCATTTGTATAGGAGAAGGAATGATATTAAAATCAATAGATAATTTTTTATTAGGAAAAGATTTAGGAGAATATATCTTAAAATTAAAACCAGAAGAAGCATTTGGTTTGAGAAAAAAAGAATTAATAAAGTTAATGCCTATTTCTGTTTTTAAAAATTCAAAAGAAAAATTGCAACCAGGAATGATTTTTTCTTTTGATAATATTTTAGGAAAAATAATTTCTATAAGTGGAGGAAGGGTATTAGTTGATTTTAATAATCCTCTTGCAGGAAAAAATATTATTTATGAAATAAATATAAAATCAAAAATTGAAGATATAAATGAAAAAATAAAAGCATTAATGAATTATTTTTTTAAAAGAGAATTTGAATATGAAATTAAAGATAAAAAATTAATCATTGAAGCAGAAAAAAATTTTTTCAGTTTTATTAATTTATTTAAAGATAATTTTAAGAGAATTCTTGATTTAGAAATAGAAATTAAAGAAAAATAAAGAAGAAAAATAAATTTTTTTACATTAATTATAAAATATAAAACTTTATAAACTAATTACATTTATTTTTATTATGGCAGCAGAATTGCATATGCTAAATAACGAACTTTCTGAAATTGATAGAGAATTAGAAGAATTATTAAAGAACCAAGTTTCTAGAATAAAAGTATTTGGTATTGGTGGTGGTGGAGGTAATACTATAACAAGAATGAAAGAAATAGGTATAAAAGGATGTGAAATGATTGCTGTAAATACAGATGCTCAAGATTTGCTTTATACTAATGCTGATTATAAAATACTAATAGGAAGAGAATTAACAAGAGGATTGGGTGCGGGTAGTAATCCTAAGATAGGAGAAGAAGCAGCAAAAGAATCAGAACATGAAATAAAGAAAAAATTATCAAATACAGATTTAATTTTTATCACTTGCGGTTTAGGTGGTGGTACAGGAACTGGTGCAGCTCCAGTTATTGCAGAAATGGCAAAAAAACAAGGAGCTTTAGTAATAGGAGTTGTTACATTCCCATTTACAATAGAAGGAAGAAAAAGAATTGAAAATGCAAATTATGGTTTAGAGAAATTAGAGGATTGTGTTGATACATTGATAATAATACCAAATGATAAATTATTAGAATTAGCTCCAGAATTACCTTTACAAACCGCTTTTAAAGTAGCAGACGAAATATTGACTAATGCTGTAAAAGGAATAGCAGAATTAATAACAAAAGCCGGACTTGTGAACTTAGATTTTGCAGATGTTAAAGCAGTTATGACTAACGGAGGTGTTTCTTTAATTGGTATGGGGGAATCAGATTCACAAGAGAGAGCGGAAGAAGCTGTAGAAAAAGCGTTAGAAAATCCTTTATTAGATGTAGATATAACAAATGCTACAGGAGCTTTAGTAAATATAGTGGGTGGTCCAGATCTAAGTTTAGAAGAAGCAAAACTAATAATAGAAAAAGTTGGTTCTAAATTAGATCCAGAAGCAAAATTAATATGGGGTGCTCAAATTAGTGAAGATATGGAAAAAGCAATAAGAGTTATGATTATTGTTACAGGAGTTAAATCAAGCCAGATAGTTGGAAAAGAATTATCAAAAACAAAAAAAGAATTAGAAAGTATGGAAGATGAATTTGGTATAGAATTTTTTGAAGAAAAAAATTTATAATTTTTTAGTTAAATTTATATTCTCAAATTTTCTTTATTATTTATGGAAAAAGAGGCATTGTTTTATAATAAAATTTCTAAAAAAATTGTACAATGTAGATTATGTCCTAATTATTGTACTTTAAATGAAGGAGAGAAAGGAAAGTGTAATGTAAGAATTAATAAAAATGGAAAATTAATCTCCTTAGTTTATGAGAGACCATGCTCATTAGCTATAGATCCTATAGAAAAAAAACCATTATTCCATTTTTTACCAGGGAAAAAAACTTTAAGTATAGCTACATTTGGTTGTAATTTAAAATGTAAACATTGCCAAAATTATGAAATTTCACAATTAACTAATAACGTAATAAGTTTTAAAGTTAAAGTAAAAGATGTAGTAAAATATGCAATAAAGAATAAATCAAAAATAATTTCTTATACTTATACTGAACCAACGATATTTTATGAATATATGTTAGATATATGTAAAGAAGCAAATAAATCCAAATTAAGGAATGTTACAGTAACAAATGGTTACATCAATAAAGAACCTTTGTTAAAATTATGTAAATATATTGATGCATCAAATATTGATATAAAAAGTATAAAAAATGAATTTTATGAGACTATTTGTAATGCAAAATTGAACCCTATTTTAGAATCTATAAAGTTAATGAAAAAAGAAGGCGTTTGGATAGAATTAACTAATCTTATTATTCCTGGATTTAATGATTCTGATGAAGAAATTTTTAAATTATCTTCATGGGTTTTAAGCAATTTAGGTGACGAAGTTCCTCTACATTTTTCGGCTTTTTTTCCAAATTATGAGATGCTAAATATTAGACCGACTCCAAAAGAAAAAGTAATAAGAGCTAGAGAAATAGCCTTATCTTTAGGATTAAAATATGTATACACAGGAAATATAAACTTTGAAGAAGGAGAAACAACATATTGTCCTGATTGTAAAAAACCTTTAATAATAAGAAGAAGATATAATATAATAGAGAATAAAATTAAGAGAGGAAAATGTCCTTTTTGCAAAAGAGAAATTGCTGGTATTTGGGATTAATTTTTATTATATTTTTAATGACAATTTGTTATTCTTTAAATGAAAATATAATTTTTGAATATCAAAATGAAGTATATTATGGAAAAGATTTTTTTGTAAATTTAACACTTATTAATTTTTCTGATGTTTATGATGTGAAAATTGACATTTTTAGCTTAAACGGAAGCAGATTATCAAAAATATTTAATAATGGAAATTGGGTTTCAACTTATTATTATGTCAATAATGCTATTAATACTTCTATTTCAAATTTTTCTAATTTTAATCTTAATATAACAGAACCTTATAATGGAACAGCAATTATAAATATAACATTAAGAAAATCTTCAACATCTTCAACATATAAATTTGGGTCTTACTTTTTAAATATAATTTATATAAATAATTCTTTAGAAGAGGAAAACAAAACTGAAAAAGAAAAAGAAATAGAAGAAGATACAGAAAATCTAGATAATGAAGAGAAAATTTTTATTTCTTTAGATTATGAAAAAGAAATAGAAAATGGAAAAGAATTTGAAGTTAAAGTTAAAGCTTATAATCTAAAAGAAGAATATTATGATATAAAAATTTATATAACGAAGAAAAATACAGAAAACATAATATCAGAGACCTATAATGATGAAAAATGGAAATCTTCTAATTATTATGTAAAAAATGTTTTTTATACAAAAGGAAATATATCAGAAATTTTTAAAGTAAGAATAGATTCCGATTATTCTGATTTTTATGGAGATGCAGAAATTAAAGCAAAAATAAGAAGAAGCAATTCTTCTACTTATATTTATTTTTATAAAAATGAAATAAAAATACTAAAAAAAGAAATTTCAGAAAGTAATCTCCAAAAAGAAAAAATTAAAGAAAAAAATATTACAAGTAATATTTCTTTAAATATAAAAAATGCTTCTTATTTAGAAGAAAATGAAGATATTATAAGATTAAATTCAAAAAAAGAAAATTTAAAAACTAAAGAAAATAAACTTTATTTATCAAAAAATGAATACATAAAAGAGTATTTAATATACTTTTTTACTCTTTTTTGTATTTTTGTTATAATATATATTATAAGACAGAAATAAAATGGAAGAACAAAAATTAGAAGTAATTTTAATACTAGAAATACTTGGGAAACCACCACAATACTTAATAGAGTCTTTATCTAAATTAATAGAAAGTATATCAAAGGAAAATGGTGTTAGTTTAATAAATAAAAAAATAGCAGAACCAAAAGAAATTGATAAAGAACATAATATTTTTTCTAGTTTTGCAGAAATCGAATTATCAGTAAAAGATGTAACAACTTTAATTATTTTAATCTTTAATTATATGCCTTCTCATGTAGAATTAATAAGCCCATCTTCCATAGAAATAAAAAATTATGATTTGAATAATTTTTTTAATGAATTGACAAGAAGATTGCATCAATATGATGAAATAGCAAAAATATCTATTTTAGAAAAAAATATATTAATAAATCAATTGAAGCAAATACAAAAGAATATCCAATCACAAAGAAATAATACAGAAATAAATAAAGATGAAGAAAAAAAAGAAATTAAAAATAATATTTCAAAAGAAAATAAAAAAAAGTTAGGGAAAAAATAAAAAGAAGTAATGGAAAAATAAAGAACATCTATCTTTCTAAACTTTCCTTCGTCTCTTTTAAATCAAATTTTTCTTCATATCTTTTTGTTCTTTCTTTTAATATTTCTTTTGCTTCTTTTTTCTTTATCTTCGTCTTTTTTATAATAAAAAATATTAAACCACCTAAAATAATTATTAAAATAAATACAACAAAATTAGTATTCTTATTATTTTTATCTTTTATTAATTTTACACATTCTGCATTTAAACAACATTTTTTTTCATAAGGATATTCTAAACTTTTTTCTAAGCTACTATTACAATATTCATCTTGGTTACATATTTTCCCAATTTCATAACAATGCTTCAAATATTCTTTACTTTCATTAACTAAAGATTCGTTTTCTGTTAATTTTATAAAAAATTTCATTTCTGTAAAATAATAAGGATAAAAACTTTCTGCTGCTATATTACCATATAAATCATTTGGTGGGGATATAATTCCTATTTCTATTTCTGAATAATTTTTAGAAGGAATAATATTTATTTTTTTAGGATATATATCGACATAATCATTTAATTCAGAAGATATTGTAATTTTTATTTCTTTAATGTCAAATGTTCCATTATTAAAAAGATAGATTTTTTTATTTATTTGAGAATTATTTTTAATATATATAGTTTCATTTAAAGGGTAAAAAATTAATATATTTGTAAAATTAGAAAAATTTTCTATATTATTATTCGTTAAATTATGGTATGGGTAAATAAGAATTGGGATTTCGTACTTTTGATTTTCACATTCAATAATTATTTTTTTCATAGAATTATTTTTAATATCTTTTATAGAAAAAAGAATATTTTTTTCTTCTCCAGCTTTAAGAGAAAAATTTTTTATTTCTTTCTCAAAAGTTGTTTTTACATTAATATTCCCTTTATTAGAAATAACTTTTATAAAAAAATCTTTATTAGTAATAATAAAGCCAGGATTTATACTACACAAAGAAATATTTCCTTTAACAGAAAAATTAAATTTTAAATCTTCTTTTTTTATTTTTCCCTCTTCAAAGTAATATACATCTTTTATTATTAATGTATAATTTCTTTCTTTGTTTGGTAAAATAGCATATAAATAATAAGAATTTTCTATTTTATTTATATCATATATCATAGATATAAAAATTCCATCCGAATAAAAAAATATATTATCTGCTTTTATATTTTCTAAAAAATTACCATCTATTTTTATTATTAAAGTTTCTAATGGAGAATATTCATTCTTTAAATTAGTTTCTATACCCAAACTTAACGGAATAACAAATAAGAAAAATGATAAAATAAAAAATATTTTTATTCTCATAAATGAAAAAAGAAGAATATATTAATAAACTTTTTGTATAGGTATTGGTATTATATTATTCTTTGCTTAATTCCCTCAATTTTTTCATTGTTTCTTCTAATTCTTCATCTTTTTTAGAAGATTGTGCAGGCTTTTTTATCGGTTGTTGTATAGTCCTTAAAGGAGTAATTTGTTTTTGTTGATATTGCTGTTTTGGCAAACTTCCTAAACCATATCTTTGTAATGGTAAATAAGATTTTGAAGTAGGATAAGTTGTTGAAGTTGAAGGTGGAAATGGAGGTCTTTTTGTTTTTATAACACTACTTTCTTTATAACCACTTCTTCTTTTAAAAAGAACAATCCTTATTCTGTTTCTGAAAATTATTAATAAGATTACTATTATTATCATCAGTACTAATAAAAAGATTAATAATCCCTTTCCTTTCTTAGGTTCTTCTTTTTCTGAACAACATACTTTATTATCATTACATTCATAATCTTTTTCTTCTTCATAATCTTTACAAGAAATTCTACAAGTATAATTATAACTTTCACATTCACTTTCTTCTTCTTTCTTTTCGCATTCTCCTAAACAACAATAATTAGTATCAGCTGCATTAACAGTAGAAATAGAACATATTTCATCATTTTTACATATTTCTCCATAGCCATAATAACCAGATAGTTTTTGCATTTCGGAACATTTTTTCAAAATTATATTTTTTGAGCAACATTTATTTAATCCACTACAATAATATTGACTTAAAACTTCTCCTCCAACATCTTCACAATCTAATGCAGACAAACAAAAATACCCTTTATCTATACAATTTTCTTTTTGAGGTATCTCATCACTACTTACTACAGATGGTCTTGGCCACCCAGCCCACAGTAAAAAAGAAGTATCTCTTATATTACCATTATTCCAGCATCCATCTTGTTGTTGCATTTCTTTTAACCATTCTTCTAATTTATTAAATGATTCATAAGACTTTGTTTTTATAGAAAATAAAGCAATAGCACTATCATAAAATTTTCCCTTTCCACTATTTAAATCCCAATAACCTTGACTTTTTTGTAAAGAAAGAATGTTTTCTATGTAATCATCAGTTTTAGTAAAATAATACAAAAAAGCATCTGGAAATAATTTTTGATTATCATCAGAATAAATAACTAAATATGGAATAAAATTTTTTATATCATAACCGGCTTGTTGTAAAGCTAAAGAAGCAAATAAAGAAGCTTCATAATTACAATTATTTTTATCATCAGAAAAACAAAAATAGTTAATATTATGAGTGACTTCGCTATTAGCAGAACCGGAATTTACTTCACTAGAAACATACCATACGTCGCTAATTATAGATTTTTTGTATAATAAAGTTGTAATAAAATTTTCGCTACAAGAAATAGTGAAATTATTGTCGAAACAACTCTCTTTAATTCTTAACCAATATCCATTATTTGCAATTTCTAAACAAGAACTAGAAGTAAAAGTAATTTTTTTATCTTCATTTATTATTAGTTTTGTATTGCCATTGTTCCATTTAACACTACAATTGCTTTTTTTTTCACTATCTATTACTAAATAAACCTGAATATCTTTTGCCTTTATTTTTTTACTTATTAACCATTCTTCTAATTTTAAAGTATTCTGATTGGAGTAATGTAAAGCTAATGTTGCTAAAGCAGTATCTTTAACTTTACAAGAATTTTTTGGGAAACAGTCATTAGATTTTTCTTTATTTATTTCTGTAACTAATTTGGAATTAAAAGAAGAATCATGAGCTAATGCAAGTAAAGAAAAACTTTTTTCTTCTAAGGATAAAGAATTTATTTTTTCATTTACTTTTTGTTTTAAACAAGAATATGCTTTTTCTTCCATCGTTTCATTAGAAGTAGCTATTACTAAATTTAAACAAAAAATTATAAAAAGAAAGGATAACATAAAACTTACTCTTTTTTTCATAAATATTTATAGTAGAATAGTATTTAAAATACTTTCGTTTAAAAAATTTTATAAATATATTATTCTATATAATTTCATGAGACTCGGCGATTTAATCTCTTTAATTTTTGAAGAATACAGAAAGGGAGAAGAAAATCTAAAAGATCCTTTATTAGAAATTACAAGAGAATTAATAAATATAGAAAATATAGTGCAAGAAACTTATCCGTTTTTTAAAATATCAAATGTCTATTTATTCTCTTTAGATATCAGTTTAAAAAAATATGAAGAAATTCAAAATAAATCAAATTTGATTAATTTTATTGAAACTCTTAATTTAAGAGAAGAATTAAGAGAATATCTGGAGAATAAAGTTATAGAAAATTACAAAAATAAATATCCATTTATTAACAAATTTTTAAAATGAATTTTCATTAAAACAAATATTTTTAAAATTACACATTTGACATTTTTTAAAATTACTGATTATTGGTATACTTTTCTTTTCTTTTAATACATTTTTAATTTCTTCCAAAATTTCTAAAAATTCTTTCTTTAATTTATCATTAATTTCAATTTTCTTTTCTTCTTTTTTTGTTTCTATAAAGCCAAAATTAACTTTTCTATCAAATTTCTCTTCTAACAATAAGGCATATCCAACCAATTGCAGTTTATCTTCTTCATAAATTCTATCTTTATTTTTTATTTCATAAGGAATAATATTATCATTTATCTCCACCCTATCTATTCTTCCCTTTAAAAATAATTTTTTAGAAATTATCTCAATTTCTGAATAATATTTTCTTGGTAAATTTTCCCATAATTTTTCTTCAAAATATCCTTTATTTATTCCTTCTTCCAGAGAAGATACTCTCAACAAAATTTCCCTTTCTAATTTATTTAAAATATTTTTCTTTAATTCAAATACATTTATATTATATTTTAAAATTTTTTCTTCATTTATTTTTATTATTTCACTTAATATTTTTAATACTTCAAATTTATACATCTTTAATATTTCTTCTCTGCCTATTTTTTTTCTTATTCTTGTTATTATTTCTTTTTCATTTTTATTAAATATATCAAAAATATCATGTTTAATCTTTCCTTCAATCATTCTAGGTGTTGGTTTTTCTTTAATTTTCATTATTCTTTTTATATACATCTTTCTTGGGCAATATAGATAAGAAGCAATTTCTGTAACATTTAAAAATCTCATTTTTTTTTCATTATTTTATTTTTTAGTATAGTATAATTAATAGGATTTTTTATCTTTTTACAAAAATCATCAGAATAACATATATCTATATCCTTGTAATAAGATTTATCACAATTAGGAGGTAATATTCCCTTGTGTAAAAAATTATATTTTATTTGTTGTAATAAATAATTTTCTTTTAAAGGTTTTTTATTTTTTAAATTCCATTCCTCTACTTTTTTTAATATTTCTTCTTTTGTAAAATTTAAACTTCTATAATAATTTATTAAAATAAAAAGAGCTCTTTTTCTTCCATCATCTAAGCCTTCTAATATTTTTTTTATACACGGAGGGTAATATATTGTAGATTTGTCTATTTCTATTTTTTCAAAATTTTTTGTATAAATTTTTTCTTCTTTTTTTATACTTTCTTTCCAATCTAATGCTTGTATTAGTAATTCCTTTGCTTCATTTTTTCTAGCTTCTGGATAAAAATTTTTTACTTTTATTTTTAAGTAATGAGCATCCTTCGGTTCAAATGAATCTAATTCTTTTTTTTCTATAACAACAGAAACTAAACCAGTTTTTTCATGTAAAGAATAAGGAGTTCTGAATAAATGTCTTGAGGAAACTAGAACTAAGTCGGGAATAACTCTTTTTGCTTCTTGTTCGTCCCTTATGTAATCTTTTTTTGTTGTTATCCTTGAAATTTCTTTTATTAATTCTTTTTCAACAAACTTATGTAAATAAGAAATTATTGTCCTAGGAAATTCTGGGAACATCTTCCTTATTTCAATATTGTTTATTTTTTCTGGAAAAGCTTTCCATGGAATTATTATGTGGAATCCTTTGCTTCCAGAAAATTTTATTCCATAATTTTTTATATCATGGAATTCTAAGGTTTTTATTATTAGCTTAGTCATTATTTTACTATATTCAAAGTATTTACTATCGATATCTAAAATTAAATCCCAACCAATTCTTAATTCATCCATTTCTTTTCTATCTAAATTTTTACTTAAATCTAAAGGATTTTTCCATAATTCTTCGGAACAATGGAAACTTGTAGCACCTTTTTTAACTTCTTGTAAGATTTCATCTTCATATTCTATTATATTTGGCCTTTTTCCAAAATTTTCTTGATATTTTGTTATCGTTTCTCTGTTTTTACAAAAATCTTTTATTGCTTTTTGTATCTCTTTTCTAGAATAATAAATCTTGCTTATTTCTTTTATACTCTCTTTTTTCATTTTTATATAAAAAATAATAACAAAGCTTTTAAACTCTTCCTTTTATTTATTTATTATGTTATTAAAATTTATTAATCCTAAATTATTTGTAGATATAATAAGTATAATTTCAGAATTAGTCACAGAAGTGAAAATAAAAATAAATAAAGATGGTTTAACAATAATAGCAATAGATCCCGCTAATGTTTCTCTGGTTTATTTTAAAATTCCACCATCCGCATTTTCTATTATAGATATTGAAGAAGAAGAAATATTAGGAGTTAATTTAGATAATCTAAAAACAATACTTAAAAGATATTCAGCAGGAGATTTAATTTTTCAAACAGAAGAAAATTCTCTAATCATAGAAATACAAGAAAAAATAAAAAGGACTTTTAATCTAGCATTAATAAGTTTGGATGAAGAGGAAAAATCAATTCCTACTTTAGATTTCAAAGCAAATGTTCAAATGAGTAGTGTAGATTTTGATATAGCAATACAAGATTGTTCTATAGTTTCAGAATCTTGTGCATTTATAATTAAAGATAATAAATTTGTCATAGAAGCTCATAGCTTAAATTCAGCAAAATTAGAATTTTCCTCTGATGAAGTTAAAGTGGCAGGAATCGCTAAATCTAAATATTCTTTAGAATATTTAAAAAAATTTACTAAAGCTTGCAAATTAACAGATAGTGTTTCAATAAGTTTTGCTGATGATTATCCATTACAATTAAAATTTTATTCTTCTTCCTTTGAATTAATTTTTATTTTAGCCCCAAGAGTTGAGACAGAAGATTAATTTTTAATTTAAAATAAATTAATTCTTTCTATTCCTGGAAAGATTTATATACTTATAATTTTTATTATTATGTATTATTTAGTAATAAAAAATAAATAAAATATTACAAAGTAATATAAAATAATACGAAGTTAGAATAAAAAAGAGGAAAAATAATGAAATTAAGAATTTCTGCAACTATAGAAAAAGAAACTCTAGAAAAAATTAAAAAAATTCTTAATAAAGGAAAGTATCGTAATTTATCTCATTTTATAGAGGAGGCAATAAAAGATTTTTATGAGAGAAATAAAGGTGGAAGATAATATGCTCTTTAAAAAATTCTTAGGAATAACAAAAGAAATGGAAATATCTTGTTTAGAAGGATTAATTTCAAGATTAGAACATAATCCAAATGATAAAAAACTAATAGATAGAATTCGAATAGGATTAAATGAATGTAAAAGAGATTATGGAATAGAATCAATATCTTATTATGAAAAAAAATATTACGAAATATTAAAAAACTTAATAGAAAAAAATGAAAAATAAATCTCAAACAACTTTGTTTGTTATAGTATCAATTCTTATAGTTTCTACAATTCTTTTATTTTTTTTTATTACAAGAGGAAAAACAATATTAAAACCAGAAATTTCTTATATAGAACCTGAAGAATATATAAAAAAATGTGCAAAAGATTCTGTTACAGATGCTATAAATATTTTATTAGATCAAGGTGGAAATTTAAATCCAAAAAATTATCTTATTTTTGAAAATAAAAAAGTTTCTTTTTTATGTTACAATAGAAATTATTATTCTTCTTGTATTATACAATATCCTTTACTTGTAAATCATATAGAAAATGAAATTATAGATTATTCTCTTCCTAAAATAAAAGATTGTCTTTATAATTTATCTAAAAATTATAAGGAAAGAGGTTATGAAATAGATTATGATCAACCAAAATTAGAAATAAAATTAAAACCAAATAAAGTTGATATAAATATTCTTTTTCAAAAAGGATTAATTATATCAAAAGAAGATAGCTTAAAAAAGTATGATGAGATTAAAACATATATTAGTTCTCCAATATATGATTTAGCAGATTTGGCATTAGAAATAGCAAGTCAAGAAGCAAAGTATTGTTATTTTTCAGTTTTAGGTTATTCTTTGTTATATCAAAGAATAGAAGTTAAAGTAACTCCATCGTTAAGAACATTAAATAATCCAGAAAGAATAGAAAGAGGGAAAATTTATATTTTAAAAGATATTTATAGTGGTAAGAAATTTTATTTTGCTGTTCGTGGATGCGAAATCCCACCTGGAATATAAAAAATAAAAATGAGAAAAGTAGAAGAAAGAAAATAAAATAACATATAGGAAAGAGGTGACAAAAAATAGATAGAAAAATATGTGTGAAGAGAAGAAAAAGTAAAAAAATAAATAAAATAAAAAAGAAAAGCGTATAAAAAAGATTAAGAGAAGTAAAAATCAATAAAAGAAAATAAAAAAGATGTGATAAAGAAAAATAAAAAGAAAAAAATCCAGAATAAAAAATGAGAAATAAAAGAGGAAAAAAAGATAAAATAATAAGCATATTTGAAATTCTCTTACTTTTAACAGCAACTTTTGCTTTTGCTTATTTAATAGGAATAGCAACAAATTCTATTACTATTGTAAGTGCTTCCCAAGATATTATTAATTGTTGTCCAGAAACAAAAAATGGTCAAATATGTCAAGAAATTCCTTATGCAAAATGTAGTGAAGAATGTAATCAATTATGCTCATATTCAAGATGTTCGGAAGTTAGCGAATGTAAATTAGGATGTTGTATAGATAAACAAGAAGGAAATTGTATTCCAAATACACCAGAAATTTTATGTAGAGAATCTAATACCGAATGGAAGGATGATGCTTCTTGTAATTATAATGAATGTAAACCAGGATGTTGTATTATAGGAGATAAAACAATCTTTGTTAACGCAAAAAAATGTGAAATTTTGACTTTGCTTAATGGATTATCAACAATAACAAATTATGACTTCAGGCAGGGAATGACAGAAATTGAATGTATCGCCTTAGAAAAAAGTACAATTAAAGGAGCATGTTTATTTGTTACAGATGAAAAAACAAATTGTAAAATTTTAACAAAAGAGGAATGTATAAGACAAACAGGGAGTTATTCTTATTTTTATGAAAATTATTTATGTACAGCTGCAGAATTAAACACTACTTGTAATCCAACAACAAATACAACTTGTGTTGATGGAAAAGATGAAGTATATTTTGTTGATTCTTGTGGAAATATAGCAAATATTTACGATTCATCAAAAATTTATAATCCAAATGACAACAGTTCTATAGAATATTGGACAAAAATTTTTTCAAAAGAAGAATCTTGCAATAATAACTCAGGAAATATTAATTCTGCTTCATGTGGAAATTGTAATTATCTATTAGGTAGTAGATGCGGAAATTATATTGAAGGAAGATCTCCACAAAATGCTAAGCCAAATTATGGAAATTTTTATTGTAAGGATTTAAATTGTTATGATGTTCCTCTTGCCATAAACACAAAAGGAGAAGTTTTGTTAAAAGGAGATAAAAAACATGGGGAACAATGGTGTATCTATGAAACAACAATTGGAAATGAAACCCAAGATTTAATTATCGGGTATAAAAGAGAAAGAATTAATCCTTTTATATCTAGGGATGTTCCAATAGTTCACAAGACAATTTCTGGAAGTGATCCTGTAGGTTCTCGTCATTATATAGCAACTTGTTATAATGGAGAATTTTCAATACAGCCTTGTGATGAATATAGAGATAAAATATGTATTCAATCAGATATAATTATAAATAACATAACTAATGAAAACTTTTCTTCTGCTTCATGTATAGTCAATTTATGGCAAGATTGTTTAAATTATAATTTTCAAATTAATAATAATGTAGAAGGGCAAACAACAAATGATATGATGAATGAGTGTTTAAAAAATGAATTTTGTTATGTGAAACAAATAGATATAGATAAATATTTTAATTTTCCAATATGTCTACCTAAATATAAACCAGCATTTGATTTAACAAATAGAGAGGGTTCTTCTAAAGAAATATGTTCTATGGCATCTCAAACTTGTAAAGTTATTTATGTGAAAAAATTTTCTGGATGGAAATGCAAAGCCAATTGTGATTGTCTTACAAAAGAATTTACATTAAAAATGAATGAATTTTGTAGAAGTTTAGGTGATTGTGGAGCTCAAATTAATGTTGCTGGTGAAGTTACAACAAGTAGTTTTAAAGTTTCACGAGCACCACCAATAACCGCTCAAGATATAAAAAATCTTAATTACTCAAATTTATTAAATATAGAGATAGGAGAATATGCTAGTATTGAAAATTTAAGTTATATTATCAATAGGATGAATATCCCTCCAGAAATGTTAGAATCAGAAAAATTATTTTCCTCTTCTTTCTTAGGAAGTATCATTGGTGGAACAGGAATACTTTATGCTATTTCCTTACATAATTTAGCAGGAACTGGGGCAACTCTTTCTCAAATATTTGAATTAGCATTCACAGGAGTTACTACTGTTAAAGAAGCAATATTTTCTTTACCATTTCTTTCAAAGTTATCAAGTCTTCTTGCAGGTTTTTCAATAGGTTATATGCTATCAAAATTTTTTGGGCTAAGTGAAGGAGCAGCAATTGCAATTGGAGTAATAGGAGCTGTAGTTGCTTTTTATGGAATTACTCAAGGATGGTTTAGCATTACAACTTTAGGATTTATTGGTTTAACTATAATAATTTTAAGTTTTTTATTTGGAATAGGAAAAAAGAAAGTAGTGCAAGTTACTTCAACATGCTCTCCTTATCAAGTTCCAATTGGAGGAGAAAATTGCGATTTTTGTAATAAAAATGAATACCTCCCTTGCAATAGATATAAATGTACTTCTTTAGGAACAGCATGTAAATTCATAAATGAAGGAACACCACAGGAAAAATGTATAGCAAGTATTAATGATCATACTGCTCCAATCATTTCTCCATTAAAATTTGATAATTATACTTATAATGAACTTCAAAATGGTTATGAAATAAAAACAAAAAATAACGAATGCTTTGAAGCATGGCAAGATATTTTATTAGGAATAACAACTAATGAAGTTTCTCAATGTAAAATTTCTTTAAATCCTGGAAGTTCTCCTACATATTTTGATAATATTCCAGAATATTTTCCCAATACAATTTACCAAGAAAATCACACTTTATTATATAAATTACCTTCTGCAGATTTATTAGGAGCAATCGGTTTTAGTCCAACTAGAACAGGAACAATTAATTTTTATATAAGATGTCAAGATGATTGGGGAAATAAAAATACTGTAGATTATATAATAAAAACATGTGTAAAACCAGAACCAGATAAAACACCACCTATAATAAATAAATTTTCTCCAGAAGAAGAAAATGCTTATTTAGGTTTTGAAAAAAATAATTTTTCTTTAACAATTTTCACAAACGAACCAGCAGAATGTAAGTATAGTTTTATTAATAAAAATTATGATGAAATGGAATATAATTTTAGTTGCTCCTCAAATAAAATACTTTCTCCAGAAGAACTTTTTTCTTCAATCAACGAAACAGAAGATGAAACAGAAGTAGAAATAAATTTTTCTGAGATATCTTACACAAAAGAAGATATTTTAAATTCTTATCTTTCTATGCAAACAATATTTGGTTTTCCTTGTTATGCAGAAATAAATACAAAAGACAATTATACAATATTTATAAAATGCAAAGATCAACCATGGTATGAAGAAGAAAATGAATCTTTAAGAAATGTAAATTTACAACCTCAACCATTAAATGGTTATACAATAAAAAAATCTTTATCTCAATTAAATATAGATTCTATTCTACCTAAAGGTGAAATTTTAGCAGGAACATCTCCATTTACTATAGAATTAATTGCAACAACTTCTGGTGGGGTTGATGGAAAAGCTACATGCTATTACTCTTTTAATGGTAAAGATTTTTCAATGTTTTATGAAACTGGTTCAACAAAACACAAACAAACTTTTAATCAAATTATTGAAGGGGATTATACAATATATGTTAAGTGTATAGATAAGGCAGGAAATATTGCTTTAAACAGCACAACTTTTTACTTACAGACAGATACAAAAGCCCCAAAAGTAATTAGAACTTATTCTTCTCTTGGAATTTTAACAATAATAACAGATGAAGAATCTTATTGTAGTTATTCTGCATCTAATTGTAACTTTATGTATGAAAACGGAACTTCGATGGAAAATTACGGGAAAATTCATACTACCCCAGTTCAATATGGCAAAACATATTACATAAAATGTAAGGATATTTATGGAAATTTACCTTCTCAATGTAGCATAATTATAAGAAATATATAATAAATTAACAAAAATGTTTATAAATAAGAAAGAATTTATACTAAAATGAAAAACAAAAAAGCACAATTAACTTTATTTATAATTATTTCTATTTTTATTGTTGCTTTATTATTAATAATTTTTTGGCCAAAAGTAAAAACAATCTTTATCTCATCCTCCCCGGAAATTGATTTTCAAAAATGTATAGAAAATGATTTGAAAAAAGAAATTTCTTTAATTGCTTCAAATGGAGGGAGTAAAAATCCTAAACTATATTATTCTTATCAAGGAGATAAAATAGAATATTTATGTTACACTAACGAAAATTATAAAACTTGTGTTATGCAACAGCCTTTATTAAAACAACATATAGAAAGAGAATTAATTGATGAATTAAAACCAAAAATAAATTTGTGTATAGAAAATATTAAAAAAAGTGCAGAATCTCAAGGTTATAAAATAAATTATATAAAAAATAGTCCTTCTATAGAAATATTACAAAACAATGTTAAATTATCTTTAGATACAGATATAGTTTTAGAAAAAGATTCTAAAATTAGAATAACAAAATTAGAATCAAAAATTCCATCAAAAATATACGATTTGATTATAATTTCTTCATCAATACTTAATCTAGAAGCTAAATATGGTGATACCGATATTTTAACTTATATGATATATTATCCAGAAATAAAAATAGAAAAATATAGGCAAGATGATGGAACTAAAATTTATATATTGACAGATAAAAATACAAATGAAAAATTAGTATTTGCGACAAGAAGTTTAAATTTTCCTGGAGGTTATGGTATTGTTGTTTAGGGGAAAAGAGGTGATGTAAAAGAATAAAAGAGAGAGAAGAAAATAAAAAATATACAAGAAAGAAAAAATAGAAAAGTAAAAAAGAGCAAAAAAATAAATAAAATAAAAAAGAAAAGCGTATAAAAAAGATTAAGAGAAGTAAAAATCAATAAAAGAAAATAAAAAAGATGTGATAAAGAAAAATAAAAAGAAAAAAATCCAGAATAAAAAATGAGAAATAAAAGAGGAAAAAAAGATAAAATAATAAGCATATTTGAAATTCTCTTACTTTTAACAGCAACTTTTGCTTTTGCTTATTTAATTACATCTTCAGAAATTTCTTCTGTTAAAGCAGCAGAAGTAACTTCTTGTTGTGAAAGAACTAAAAATGGTGCGTGGTGTCAAAATGCTCCCTCTACAGAATGTGATTCAAATTATTTATCTACACCAACATCATGCGAATCAACATCTTATTGTAAATTAGGTTGTTGTTATGATTCTCAAGAAGGAATATGTATGGAAAATACACCTGAAAAAGTTTGTTTAATGAATAATGGAACTTGGTCAGATTCTTCTTCATGTTCAATTCCACAATGTGAATTAGGATGTTGTGTTTTAAATGGACAAG
This sequence comes from Candidatus Pacearchaeota archaeon, assembly GCA_038874355.1. Taxonomy (NCBI): domain Archaea; kingdom Nanobdellati; species Candidatus Pacearchaeota archaeon. The sequence goes on from JAVZCO010000001.1 coordinate 296,732, forward strand.
CAGCTTTCACTACATTAACAAGATGTAAAAAAATATCTTCTTTTTATGGTATTGCAGTAGATTTTAGAAAAACAATCACAAACGAGTTAGATTGTATAAGTTTAGCATCCCTAGAAGATAGAGGAGCATGTGTTTATGAGATAGATTATGAAAGAACATGCAAATTTACAACCAGAAATGATTGTAATAACATAAATACACAAAAAAGGGTAGGAAATTCTACAATAACAAGTAATGCTACATTTTATAAAGACAAATTATGTTCTTCAGAAGAATTAGCAACTAATTGTGGAATGACAGAAAAAACAATTTGTTATGAAGGAAGAGTGCATTTTATTGATTCTTGTGGAAATATAGCAAATATTTATGATTCCTCAAGAATAAAAGATAAAGTTTATTGGGATAAAGTTATTTCAGTTGAGCAATCTTGTGGTTATGGTTTAAGTAATATTAATTCTGCTTCATGTGGAAATTGTAATTATTTGTTAGGAAGCAGATGTGGAAATTATCAAAAAGAAGGGATTAAGCCAAATTATGGCGAGTATATATGTAGGGATTTAAATTGTAATATTGATGGAAAAAATTACAAACATGGAGAAACTTGGTGTAGCACTGATAAATATAAAGATTCTGTTGGCTCTCGTTATTATAGACATATATGCGCAAATGGAGAAGAAATTATAGAACCTTGTGCAGACTATAGGCAACAAGTTTGTGTAGAGGATAAAATAAAGACAGAATTTGGAGATTTTTCTCAAGGAGCGTGTAGTGTAAATAGATGGCATGATTGTACATCTCAACTTAAAAAAGAAGATTGCTTGAATACAGATCAAAGAGATTGTAAATGGATTTCTAATAAAAATGAAGTCTCTAATGATACTATTGCTTGTGTTCCTTTAGATGCTCCTGGTTTTGAATTTTGGAATAATGAAGCAGAGCAAATATGTAATCAAGCATCAATTACATGTATAGTAAAGTATGAAAAAAGTTTATTAGGTGGAAAAGATTGTATAGAAAATTGTGAATGTTTAAGTGATTCTTGGAGAAAAGAACAAGAGCAGAAATGTCAAGCATTAGGAGATTGTGGAAGTAAAGTAAATTTTTTAGGAGTTCAAGGAAAATCAAAAACAACCTCTCAAGGAAAACAAACATCTTCTTATTCATCAAATTCGTCAAGAGGAAATTTTAATAATCCTATATCAAATAGAATATTCTTGCCTATTATCAATGCTGTCTTATTTTTATTTAAAGATGTAAAGTTAGTTAGTGGAAATGGTTACATACAATTAGGATCAAACCCAGATGATATTTATTATAATTATAGTAGTGGTACATTAAGATTATCATTAAGTTTAGTTCCACCAATTGATCAACCAATAGATATACCATCTTCACCAATAGAAATTTCTTCTCCAACACAACCACAACCCCCTTCAGAACAAGTTAAACCTTTTCTTGGTTTAACAGGAAAACCAGCAGAAATTCTTAAAGGATTTGTTTATGCGATGGGAATTGTAGCAGCAATGCAAATGTTTGGAAGAATGTTAGGATTAAACGAGAAACAAGTTAATGCAGCATCTTTAGCAGTTTTTTCAGGAATGATGACAAAAACATTGATAGAAACGTTTTTTAAAGATAAAGGTTGGATAGGAAAAAATGCAGGATTAGTTGGAATAAGTGCAGGAATAATAGTTTTCTTATTATCATATAAAACAGAATCAAAAAAGATTGTTAAATTTGAATGTCATGCATTTGAAGCACCAATTGGAGGTAATGATTGTGAAAAATGCAATAATGATAAATATCCTTGTAGTGAATATAGATGTAAATCATTAGGTCAAGCATGTCAATTAATTAACAAAGGAACAAAAGAAGAAAAATGTGTATGGATAAATCCAAAAGATGTTACTTCTCCTGTAATACAACCATGGAGAGAAATTTTAACAAAAGAACATATTTATGCTCCTGATAATAGTGTAAGGCCACCAGCAATTGGATATAAGATACTATATGAAAAATCTCCTGATAAATGCTTAAAAGCATTTTCTCCTATAACTTTCGGAATAACAACAAACGAACCAACGCAATGTAAAATAGATTATAATCACACAACTAAATTTGAAGATATGCAATATTTTATGGGAAATAGTGCTTTATTTAAATATAATCATTCCCAAACATTAAATCTTCCTTCACCAGAGCATTTATCATCAGTAGAACCAACATTAAAACATGACGGAACTTTTACTTTATATATAAGATGTAAGGATGCTAACGGAAATTATAATGTTGACGAATTTGCAGTTTCTTTTTGTGTAGAAAAAGGTCCTGATTCTACTGCTCCTAAAATTGAAGAAGTAAATCCAATTAATAATGCCCCTTTTCAATATAATCTAGAATCACTAGAGGTAACTATATTTACAAACGAACCAGCAGAATGTAAATGGAGTAGAGTAGACATGAGATATGAACAAATGGAGTACAACATGATATGTTATAATCAAATTTATCAGCAAGATAATAGAGGGTATTACAGATGTATAGCAAATCTAACCGGATTAAAAAATAGAGAAAATAATATTTTTTACTTTAAATGTAAGGATATGTTCAATAATACAAATACAGATAGTTATGTATACACTTTAAGAGGTTCTTCTCCTTTAGATATAATTAGCGTTTATCCTAATTCAACAACAATATCTGGTTCAACAAAAGTTATTCCAGTAACTTTAAAAGTAGAAACATCAAACGGAGAAAGTAATAGAGGAGACGCAACTTGTTATTTTTCAAATAATGAAAATGGTTCTTTTGTAAAAATGTTTAAAACAGGTACAAACATTCATGAGCAAAATCAAGACTTACCTTCCGGAAATTATAAATATTATTTTAAATGTATTGATTTGGCAGGAAATTTAGCAACAACGTCAATTAACTTTAATGTCTATGTTGATAAAGATCCACCACAAGTAATTAGAGTTTATAGAGATTCTTCAAGGTTAAAAATAGTGACAAATGAAAATGCATCTTGCTATTTTTCTTTAAATTCACAACAAAAATGTAATTTTATAATAGAAGAAGGTATAGAAATGAGAAAAATCATAGGAACAGAACATTATGCAGAATTCAAAGAAGGAAAAACTTATTATATAAAATGTAAAGATGAATCAAATAATCAACCAGATAATACACAATGTTCTATAACTATTAATATGCCATCTATTTAAAATTATAAAATATTTAGATAAATAAAGAAAACTAAACTAGTTTAATTTATAAACTTATTTTAATGCAAAAGCTTCAAAAAAATTTGCGAGAGGATCATCAAAACTTGCAATATTTTCTGTTTTATCTAAATTTTTCTTTTCTTCTTCTTTTTTTGTAATTCCTTTTTGCAAATTTTTATTAAAAAAATTTTTTTTATAATCTTTATATAACCATATATATATTTCATCAAAATGTTTTTCTTGTTCTAATAAAATTCTTTTTTGGCTATCTAAGTGTAATATAGGTAAAAAACAAATTTTCTTTTCTTCTTTATTATCATTTGTTAATTCGGAATAACTTATCTTACTTTGCTTTTTCTTAAATGAAGTAATGATTCTAGCATAAATATTTCTTATTTTTTCTCTTATGTTGAAAGTTTTTTTAGGTAAAACAATCTCTGTTTCATACTCAATTTGTTTTTTTATTAATTCCTTCTTTATTCTTCTATTTTCTGTAGATATAGCTTTATTTAAAGCATTTATTAATTCTTGTAAAGAAACTTTTTTATACCTAGGTAAAGGAGTTTTTAAAAATAAAGGAGGGATCTCTTTTATTTCTAAATTAAATTCTTTTTTTATTTTCGGTTTTTCTTCTTTTCCAAAAAGTATTTCATCTAAACTTTTTATATATCGATTAATTAAAATTTCTGATTTTATTCTTAATAGTAATGCAGCAGCTAATAAAACTTTAGAAGAAATAAAAAAATTTTCTTCTTCTAATTTTTTTATTCTTTCCAAATATTTATTCGTTAATAAAACTAAGTCAATATTCCAAGGATCTAGTTTTTCTGTATTTATTAAATCATATATTATAGATTGCCATGAAACTTCTTTTCCAGTAATTAGATTATAAAATTCTTCTGACCCAATTTTACTGTCAATAAAATATTCTTTTTCAAATTTTTCCATTGTATTATTTTTTAAATAAAAAACAAAAACCTTTTAAATATTATTCTTTATAATTTTAGGTAAAAATAAAGATTTTGTTATAACTTTAAAATGACAATAAAATAGAAAGATTTATAAACCTGTATATATTATAATTATTATCACCTCTTTTTCCCCAGAAGAGGCAATTTAGCATCTCTTTTGAAAGCTAAATTTGCCTCCTCTAGGGTTTTAAATATAAATTTACCTCAGATTATTAGGTTTATCCAATTTTTTCTATTTAATAAAGCATTTATATTAGATTCTATTCTTTTTATTATGATTTTTTATAAATATAAAATTTAGTTAGAAGAGAATTCTGTATAATGACATTTCCCACAATATATTCTATTTTTATGCTTTGCTAAAAAAACTCCAATCCCACATCTCGGACATATTCTTTCTTTTTCCAATTTTTCTCCTACTATCTTATACTTTTTCCATTTCTCACTAGGTTTTTTATTAATATGCTTTTTTTTCCCTTTTTTTTCTTTTTTTTCTGCCATTTTATTTATTTGCCTCTTCTTTATTTTCTATTTTTTCTTCAACATTTTTATTATTTTCTTCTTTCTTTTCCTTTGGTTTACATTGATCAGGAAAAATTTCTTCAAGCTTTTTATTTCCTTCTTTTTCTACAATCATGTTTATTTGCCGTGTTTCATTACATATAATATTACCTCTTACTGTTTTTTTCTTTCTTAATCCTTTAGGTTTCTTTTCTCTCATACCTCTCCCATATTTTAGTAGTTTCTTTCTTAATGAAAATCCTTCTTCTTCTGGTAAAGATGGAAAACCAGCTTTATCACTTAAGCCAGTTATTTTTAAAATATATCCATTTAAGTCAGAATGGATCTCTTCTCCATTTATTGTTTCATTTATTTTTCTTCCTATAATATTTTCTAGTTCTAATTCTATGTGAAAAGTTTTTCCATCTCTTCTTGATATATTTACTATAAATCCCATGTTCTATTCTCTATTTCTTGTTTTATAAATATTTTGTTTTTTTAGAAAAGTTTATAAATAAAAAAATATTAATCTTATCAATAATAAAAATATAAAAGGAGGTAAAAAATGAACAAAAAAGGTTTATCTACAATTGTAGCAACTTTGCTTATTGTTTTAATAGCAATCGCAGCAGTTTTAGTTGTTTGGGCAGTTGTAAATAATATGCTAAAAGGACAATCAGAACATCTTGTTAAAGCAGATTGTCTAAATATAGTGATTGATTTAAAAAGTTGTTCAAAGACCAATAAAAATGCTATAATTGAATATACTGGTGGGAATGTTGGAGTAGCAATGGTTAGCTTTTTAAACTCAACAGCATCAGAAAACAAAGAAATATCAAATCTACAAATTGGTTTTAATACTGTAACAACCACTATTACAGATCCTACACAAGCAGCATTAACTGTTTATTTAGACAAAGATAAAAAGATGGTTTGTGGTACTATAGAAACAATTTCTTGTACTTAAATTTTTATTTTATTTTTTTTATAATGAATTTTGTGTAGTTGTAAAATTAATTTTATATGTTAATAACTTTTTTATTTTTTATATTTTTTATAAATCTTTTACCATATAATATTCTTCTAATCTATAACCTAATTTTCTGTAATAATCTCTTACTCCAACCCCAGAAATAACATAGATCTTCTTTTTTTTGTAATATTTTGTTAACTTTTCTGCTTCTTTCATTAATTTTTTTCCAAGACCTTTATGTTGTATTCCATCTTTACTTTTTTTACCTATTTTTTCTGCCTTCCCATAAACATGTAACTCTCTTACAATAGAAGAGTTTTTTCTTATTCTCAATCTTAATAAAGCAAATAAAATATTATCTTTATTAACAAATTGCAAAAATATTTCTTTTCCTTTAGATGCTTTATATTCTAATTTTTTCAATTTTAATTTATTATTTATTTCTTTTTTTGAATCTCTCATAGCAAATCCTATTTCTCTATATCTTATTTCTTTTAATTTTACTTTATTCTTCTTGAGTAAATATTCTATTTCTGCTCTTAAATCTATTCTTGTTGTCCCATCAACCAGATAAACTGGAGGGATCTCTCTCATTATCCTCATGACTCTACAATATTCTGGAACAACTTTTAACATTTTAATTAACAATGAAGATATTTGCTCTTTAGTATAAGGTTTATATTTTCCTTTTTTATATAATTCAACAAGAGCAGAGCTCTTTAAAACCTGACAAGGATAAATTTTTAATTGATCTGGTCTAAATCTTTCATCAGAAAAAATTTTCTTGAAAAGAATTAAATCTTTTTTAATATTACTGTAAGGTAATCCAGGCATTATATGATATCCTACTTTAAATCCAGCTTCTTTTAATCTTCTTGTCGCATCAATAACATCTTTAACTGTATGTCCTCTATTAATTTTTTTATAAATGTAATCATCAGGTATTTGAACGCCTAATTCAACTCTAGTGCAACCAAATTCTAACATTCTTTTTATTTCTTCTTTTGAACAACTATCCGGTCTAGTTTCTATACATAAAGCAACACATCTATGTTTTGCTTTTTCATTCAATTTTTTTGCTTCTTCTAAATTTTTTGATTTTTTTCCATTTAAAGCATCATAAATTGCTTTAATAAATTCATATTGATAATTTAAAGGATATTGTAAAAAAGTACCGCCCATAACAATAATTTCTATTTTATCAGTAGGATGATTCATTAATTTAAATGCTTTTAATCTAGCTTTTACTTGTTTATATGGATCATAATTTAACATTTTTGCTCTTATTACAGGAGGAGATAAAGGAGTATAACTTTGCGGAACATCTAAACTAGGACAATATAAACAAGTTCCATGATTACATTTTCTTGGATAAGTCATAACTGCAATTGGAGTAACTCCTGCTAATGTTTTACTTGGTTTTCGAATTTCGTTTTTTTTAGGGATGAACATATAATTTCTATAAAAAAATAATTTATAAATTTAAAGAAAAATTATTTAAAAGCTATTTTGAAGTATTATTTTTCTATTTCTTTTTCATAAATACTTTTAATTTTATTATAAACTTTTTCTATTCTTTTTGTTCCGTCTATTATATAAATTTTTTCGTTAGGAAAAAGAAGCGGCAATTTTAAATAATTATTCCTTACTTTTTCTAAAAAATTTATATCATTTTCAAATTTTTGTTTTGTTCTTTTTTCTTTTAACATTCTCTTCAAAGATAATGAAACTGGAACATCTATTATAAATACTATATCAGGAATTATAAAATTTTTATTAAGATTAATTAATTTTTTTATATCAACTCCTTGGGCTGCTTGATAGGCAATTGTAGAATATTTGTATCTGTCACTTAAAACATAAAAATTCCTTTTTAAAGCAGGCTTAATAATTTCTTTTATATGAATTTTTCTATCTTCAATAAATAACTTTATTAAAATCTTTTCTTTTTCATAAGGACTTTTTATTTTGTTTAATAATTCTCTTATTTTTAATAACTTATATGGTTCTCTTGTTAAAATTATGTTATTATATTTATTTTTTGAAAATATATACTTAGATAATAACAAAAGTTCTGTTGTCTTACCACATCCGTCAATTCCTTCAAAAACTATAAATTTACCTCTCATTTTTTATTAAATTTTATAAAATCAAATAAGCTTTTTCTATCAAATTTATTTATTTCCTTGTTCTTATCTAAAACTTCCATATTTATTATATCTAAACTTTTAGTTATACAATTTACTTTCCATATATTTTCATTCTTTTCATTGATCAAAATTAATATTATTTTTTCTATTAAACTTCTTATTTCATTTTTTCTGAATTCTTTATAAATAATTTCTTTTATATCTTCAAAATTTGAACATATCTTTTTTAATTTTGATGGTTTTTTTATATTTTTTATTTCATTCATTTTAGAAATTTTCATCTTTATTATATTCTCTTTAATAGAAAAAATAGCAATTTTATCTCTTTCTAAATAATAATCAAATTCGCAAATAATATTTTTTTCTTCAAAGACATAAAATATTGCATAAAGAAACATTTTTGGATATTTTGTTTTTAAGTTAAGAAAATCTTTATTGTTTTCAATTGATTTTATGATTTGATATATTTTCATAAACTAATAATTTAAAATAACTTTAAAAGATTAATCCTTTTAATAAATTTATTAATTATTGATTTTTATACTTCTCCAAGTGGGAATATATAAAATAATATTAAAAATATAATATATTAATTTAATTAGATTCTTTCTATAATTTCTTTTTTTATTTTTTTAATAAAATCTTCAATTCTAATATTAAACTCTGGTTTTTCATTCTTTCCTCTTTTTCTGATAGCAATGGTATTATTTTCTTCTTCTTTGTCTCCAATTACAATAACATATGGTATTTTCATTAATTCTGAATTTCTAATTTTATTATTAACTGTTTCACTTTTAATATCTATATCTACTCTTATCCCTTCTTTTTTTAATTTTTCTTCTAAATTTAAGACAGATTTTATATTTCTATCTGTACAAGAAATTATTCTAACTTGTACCGGAGAGAGCCAAACTGGAAGATTTCCATTTAAATGTTCTAATAATATACCAATAAATCTTTCAAAACTTCCTAACACTGTTCTATGAATCATTATTGGCCTTTTTCTTTCGTTCTTTTCATCTATGTAAAAAATATCAAATCTCTCAGGCATCGCAAAATCAAGTTGTATTGTACCACACTGCCAATTTCTATTAAGAGAATCTTTAATATGAAAATCTATTTTTGGTCCGTAAAAAGCTCCTTCCCCTTTATTAATTCTATATTCTAGCTTACTTTTTTTTAATACTTTTTCTAATATTTTTTCTGCTTTGTCCCATAATTCATCACTACCAATCCTTTTTTCAGGCCTTGTACTTAATTCTATATGATCTAAACTTACTCCTAATTTAGAATAAATCCTTTCTGTCAATTCTATTATTTTTTCTATTTCTATCTCTATTTGTTTCTCATCTTTACAAAATATGTGAGCATCATCTTGTGTAAATTTTATTAATCTAAACAAGCCTGCTAAAACACCAGATAATTCTTGTCTGTGTACTATTCCAACTTCTGCAACTCTTATAGGTAAGTCTTTATAAGAGTTTACTGTATTTCTATAAACTAGTAATCCTCCCGGACAATTCATAGGTTTTACTGCAAAATCTCTTCCTTCATATTTTGTTAAAAATATATTTTCTCTATATTTTTCCCAATGGCCAGAAATTTGCCATAATCTTTTATCTAAAATTAAAGGAGTTGATATTTCTTTATAACCTTCCTTTTTATGTTCTTCCCTCCAATAATTTAATAACTCATTATAAATTATTAACCCATTATTATGAAAAAAAACCATTCCAGGAGCACATTCATTAAAAGAAAATAAATTTAATCTCTGTCCTATTAATCTATGATCATTGTCTTTTAATCTTGAAGTATCTAATTTACACTTACTTATTTGATTTAATAATTGTTTGTAATCATATTTTTCTTCAACAATTTTCTCTTGCTTTTTCTCTTCATTTTCTTTTATATCCTTAGAAATTTTTATTTCTCTTGAAAGTTCTGCTAAAGGATGTCCTTTACATTTTAATTCAAATTCTTTATAATAGCCAAACGGAGCTCTAACAACATTATATTTTTTACTTAATTTTTTTTCAGCTTCAATTAAAATATTTTGAGCAAAAGAACTATTTGCTAAATTAGAAGATAAATGAGCATATGGATAGATAACTACATTTTTTACTTTTATTTGTTTAATAACCTCTTCTATATTTTTTATATAAAGATTTAGAATTTCTTCTTCGTTTTCTTCATCTGTTTTTTCAACAGCAGTTAAAACAACCAATGTTTCTTTTACTTCTTTTCCTTTTTTTTCTTCATTTTTTAGTTCAGAAATATCTTTTAATGCTTTTTTTACAGGTTTAAATCTTATATAATCACAGTGTAACAATAGTATTTTCATAAGAATATTAGATTAAAAAGCTTTTTAAAATTAATTATAAACAAAGACAAGTTTAAAAACTATATACGCTTTAAAATAAAATGAAAAAAGAAATATGTTTGAATAAAAAAGATAAAGAAAAAAATTGTTCTTGTTCAGAAGATTATTGTAAAAATTATGGAATATATTATATGTGTATAAGATATCACATAAAAAATAAAACTAAACCGGATTGTATAGGATAATAAAATGAAAAATAAAAAAGCAGTAATTGAGATTTCTTTTGGTACTATATTTTCTATAATTTTAATAATTATATTTATATTTGCTGCAAGTTATGGTATAAAAAAATTTCTTAATCTTTCTTATTGTTCTCAAATTGGAATCTTTAAAGAAGAATTACAAAATGAAATAGATAAAATATGGGCAGGTTCTGGAGAATATGTTTATACAAAAAATTTCTCTTTACCCTCTAAAATAACTTATATCTGCTTTGGAGATAAAGAAAATAAAGAAAAAGGGGAATATAAAGATTATTTTAAAGATTTTAAAAATTATGGTTTGACAAATAATAACTTTTTTTTTATTCCTATGAAGTATGCATGTGATTTTAAAACTTTAACTTTGAAACATATAGATATAAAAAAAATAACCTCAAAAAATAATCCTTACTGTATTCCAGTTACAAAAGAAAATGTTAATATAAAAATCGTAAAGAAAACTAATAATAACTTAGTATGCATAGGAGAAAATTGTGATTAGAAATTTCTATTAATTTATTTTGATAAATTTATCTTGTTAATTACAAGTGAATTAAAAATTAATCTATAACTAAAAAAAATTCACATTATTAATTAAATTTATAAAATTTATACCACAAAATTTAATAATATAAAAAATTTTAATTATTAGATATGAAAAAAAGAGGGTTAGAATTTAATTTTGCAGTTTTATTTTCAATTATTGTTGGTATAGCTATTTTACTTTTGGCAGTATATTTTTCAATGAAAATAATTAGTATAGGTTCTTTAGAACAAGAATCTTCTAAAACAACACAACTTTTAATTCTTTTTGATCCTATGGAAACTGGAATATCTTCAGGAAAATACGAATTATATTCATTAAAGGAAGATTCTAAAATATATAATGAATGTTTCAATGATAATGAATTTGGTTATCAAAAATTTTCTTTATCCTCAAAAATTTTAGGAAAATGGCAAGAAAAAAATATTGGTCAAAGAATTTATAATAAATACATTTTTTCTTCACAAGTTGAAGAAGGAAAAAAAATTCATTTTTTTTCTAAACCATTTAATTTTCCATTTAAAGTTTCAGAGTTAATATTCATTTCAACAGAGAATTATTGTTTTTATAATACACCAGATTTCATAAAAGAAGAAATTGAAGTTATGAAAATAAAGAATATTAAATTGAATAATTGTTCCTCAAGCGACATTAAAGTTTGTTTTTATTCTGGAGTAAATTGTAATATTACAGTAATTCCATTATGTCAAATTGATTGTGAATATGGAAATTATGAATATGGGAAAGTTAAACATTCTAACGGAAAAGAAGTTTATTATTATGGCGATTCTCTTTTATACGGAGCAATTTTTTCTTCACCAGAAATTTATGAATGTAATTTTAAAAGATTAATGTACAGAGCTTCTCAACAAGCCAAATTATTATCAGAAGAATCTTATTTTATCTCTACTAAATGCCAAACTATCCCTAAAGAAGAATTATTTTTGTTTTCTGAAGATTTTTTTAATATAAAAAACTCTTCTGAACTGTCAATTAATATAATTAATAAAATGAAAAATATAAATAAAAAAAATGAAATTGCACTATGTAACTTATGGTAAAATGATTAGGGAAAAAAACAAAAAATCAAAAAAAGCACAATTAAAAATACAACAAACAGCATTTATGTTAGTTTTTTTGACTATATTTTTTTCTATGATAGGAATTCTTTTTATTTCCTTTTATATGAACTCTTTGAAACAAAATATTAATATCTTAAAAGAGAATAAAGCAGAATTGCTTTCACGTTATTTATATCAATCGACAGAATTCTCTTGTCCATACTCAACAAATTGTTTGGATTCTGATAAGCTTTTATTTTTTAATTCAACTAAATATAAAAATATATTTCCAGTCACTTATATAAAAATAAAAAAGGTAAGTGAAGAAAAAGAGATACTATGTAAGTTAAGTAATTACCCCAATTGTAACACTTTTGAATTTCGATTCAAAAATACGAAAGATATTATAAGTCAATCGACATTTGTTGTTTTATGTAGAAAAGAATTAACAGAGCAAGGAATTTATGATTATTGTGAATTATCAAGATTTTATGTAGGGTACGAAATAAAATGATAAAAAAATTCATAGAAAAAAAAGCACAAGAAGAAATAGTAGGTTTTATAATAATTATTGTTTTAATTATAATCATAGGATTATTTTTTCTTTTTTTAATGAGCAAACAACAAAAAAAAGATATAAATAGTAATCAGATAGAAAGTTTTCTTAATTCTTTAATTTTACATACAACTTCTTGTTATTTAGAAGAAAAAGCAAATCCTTTAAATATACAATATTTAATAGATTCTTGTTTAAATAAAAAGAATTGTAGTAATGGAGAAGAAACCTGTTTTGTACTAAATAAAACAATTTCTTCTTTGTTAGAAAATTCTTTTGTAGTAGATGAAGAGTCAAAATATAAAGGATATAATTTTAAAATATTTTCTGCAGGAAGTATAATTTTAGAGATAAAAAAAGGAAATTCAACCATAAACTATTACAGTTCTTATAAGAAGATTATTTCATCTTATGAAGAATTAATACTAGAATTAAAAGTTTATTTTTAATTAAAAAATTTTATAAATTAGAATAATAAAATTTTGTTATGAGAAAAATAAAATCAAAAAAAGAAAAAGAGAAAGAAGAAAAAGTAAAGAGTATCACTTTAAGTATAATTTTGATCATTATACTAATTATTAGTACAATCGGTTATGTATTTTTCTCAAATATTTCAAATGAATCTATAAAAAAAGTTAAGTACAATGGAATAAATTTTTATCTTTTTCAAGATAATAGATGGCATTTTAATTTAGATAATAGAGAGTTTTCTACATATTTTAATCCAAAAGAAACTTTGAATACTCCTTTTAATTTAGATTCTTCTTTAGAAATAAGCAATTACTATAACAAACCTTTATATCTTCATTTTGAAAATAATAAACAAGCAGAACAAGAAATTTTATATAACTTAGGGAGTTATTTTGAAAGAATAAATCATTTTTGCTTTCCAGGAGAAAATTGTTCGTGGGTGGAAAAGAAATGTCAAGATGGAAATTTATTAATAATAAAAGAATCAGAGGTTTCTTTAATAATGAAAGAAGGGGGTTGTGTTTATCTTTATTATAAAGAATCAGAAGATTTAAAAGTAGCGGACGCTTTTATCTTTAAACTTTTAAAAATAATTTAAAATGAAAAAAAAGAAATTAAAATTTACAGAAAAAAATAAAAATAAAATAAAAGAAATTATAATAATAATTATTATCTTTTTGATTATCTTTTCTTTGTCTCTTTATTCAATTTTGAAAATAATAAATAAAAAAAATTTAGAATATTATCATAATATAAGTTTTTTTAAGAAAAATTATTTAGATAAAATTTTTTATGAGGGAGTTTTTTATGACAATTTTGGAGAAAAATTTACATATAGATTTTTTAATAATCCATATACTCTAGAAGAAATAAAAATAAATGGAAAGATAGAATTAAAAAAAGAGGTTATGATTTTTGCTGATGATGTAGATAAATGTGAAAATTTTTATGAAAATGCGATAGGATTTTCTGTTTTTTTGCAAAAAGTTAATAATGGATCAGTAGAAGTTAGAAGTATTCAGGGGATAAATTTTTCTAATTATGATATAAATAAAACAACAATTATTTATTTAAGAAAAGTTGGTATTTTGTCTAAATTAAAAATAGAAAAAATTGAAGAAGGATATATAATTTATATTAAAAATTGTGAGATAGAAAAAAGTTTTGAGAGATTTTTATTAGGCGCATATTTAAACAAAAAAGATATAATACTAAATAATCAAATTTATTAAAAATTAAAAAGATGAATAATCTAATTTTAGCATTAATTTTATCCTTTTTACCTGTTAGTGAATTAAGAGGGGGGCTGCCTATTGCTATAAATTATGCTTTAAAAAAAAATATTCCTATTATATTAGTTTTTTTTCTTGTAGTTTTTATTAACATACTTATCATATTTTTTGTATTCTTATTTTTTGATTATTTACATAAAAATTTTATGAAAATAAAAATTTATAAAAAATTTTTTTCATTTTACATGAAAAGAATAGAAAAAAAATCTAAGATAATTGAAAGAAGAATAGGAATAATTGGATATATTGCATTAATGTTATTTGTTGCTGTTCCTTTTCCAACAACTGGTGCTTGGACAGGAAGTATAATCGCTTGGTTTTTAAAATTAGATAGAAAAAAAAGCATAATCAGTATTTCTTTTGGTGTTTTATTAGCAGGAATTATTGTTTTATTAGCAACTTTAGGATTTATGAGTTTTTTTAAAATTTAAAAATAATAAAATTATTATAGGTAAATAAAATTTTATAATAAGTTTTATAATATAAATCTTATATATAAATAAAATGGAGATAAAAAAAATTTCTCAATATATATGGGAAATAGAAAAACAAAATGCAATGAAAGTTCCTGCTTTAATATTTGCAAGTGAGAAATTATTAGAAGATATGAAAAAAGATAAAACCTTAGAACAAATTAAAAATGTATCGACATTAAAAGGTATATTAAAAAACTCTATTGCTTTACCAGACGCACATCAAGGTTATGGTTTTCCTATAGGAGGAGTAGCTGCTTTTGATATAGAAGAAGGAGTTATATCTCCTGGAGGTATAGGTTATGATATTAATTGTAGTGTTAGATTATTAAAAACAGATTTAATGAAAGAAGATTTTTTAAAAAAAAGAAAAGAGATTCTTGAAAAAGTATTTATTAATATTCCTTCTGGTGTTGGAAGAGCTGGAAAAGAGAAATTTTCTAATCAAGAAATTAAAGAAATATTAGAAGAAGGAGCTATTTGGGCAGTAAAGCGGGGTTATGGTAAAAAAGAAGATTATGAAAAAACAGAAGAAAATGGTTGTATGAAAGAGGCAAAATCCGAATATGTAAGTAATAAAGCAATAAAAAGAGGAATGCCTCAATTAGGAAGTTTAGGAGCAGGAAATCACTTTTTAGAAATTCAAAAAGTTGAAAATATATATAATGAACAAATTGCAAAATCTTTTGGTATAAATAGTGTTGATCAGATAACTATAATGATTCATTGTGGTTCTCGTGGATTAGGCCATCAAGTAGCAAGCGATTACATCAAAGAAATGGAAAATAAATATGGTTTTTCTCATTTAGTCGATAGAGAACTTGTAAATGCTCCTATTAAAAGCGAATTGGGAAAAAGATATTTTTCTGCTATGTGTGCTGCTGCAAATTTTGCTTTTTGTAATAAACAGATGATAACTCATTGGGTTAGAGAGACTTTTAACAAGATTTTACCTTGTAAGATAGATGTAATATATGATGTTTGCCATAATATTGCTAAATTTGAAAAGCATATTATTAATGAAGAAGAAAAGGAAGTTTTAATTTGTAGAAAAGGAGCTACTCGCTCATTTGGTCCAGGAAGAAAAGAAATTCCTTTTTGTTATAGAGATATTGGTCAACCAGTAATAATTCCAGGTTCAATGGGAACAGCGTCTTATCTTTTAGTAGGGACAAAAAAAGCAGAAGAATTAACTTTTGGTTCTACTGCACATGGAGCTGGAAGAGTTTCAAGCAGAACTAAAGCTTTAAAAGAATTAAGAGGAGAAAAAATAAAAGAAGAATTACAAAAGAAAGATATAGAAATAAAATCTTTAAGTTATAAAAGTATTGCAGAAGAAGCACCACAAGTTTACAAAGATATAGATGAAATTGTTAAGGTAAGTCACGAAACCGGAATAGGAAATTTAATAGCAAAATTGAAGCCTCTAGCTGTAATGAAAGGATAAAAAGAATAAAGAAAGATAAATGAATAAAAAGTTTAGTAAAAATAAAAAAGATAAATTTATAAAATAGAATTTATTTTTAATGAAATGAAAAAAAATGAGGTATCCATTATAATTATACCATTTGTCTCAATTATCTTTATCTTGTCATTAGGATTAGTATTGGCAGGAATCATTTGGAGCGATCCATCAGATGTAGAATTCACTTTAATTTCGAGATATTCTTCAAATTTTTCTTGTTATTATAATTCAACAACTAGTTTATGGTACGAATATAATAATGAAGAGGGAGAAATTTCTTCTGTAAATAGTTTTTATAATTGTTCTAGAAATGAGGAAATAAATAATAATTTAGTAACTTGTTGCCCATCTTACTATATTTGTAATTTAACTACAAATAAGTGCGAATTAGAACAAAATTTGGAAGAAGGTTGTAAAAAATATAAAACAAAAAATGATTGTGAAAATTATGACGAAGATGTTGCAGAAGAGGATGTAGAAATACTAAAAGAAAAAGGAAACAATTTTTGTAATGTAGTTTATACTATATCAGGTTGTCAAAATTCTACATATTGTTTTTGTTATTGGAATACAACTAAAAACAAATGTGATTCTGGATGGAATACCGAAAGAAGTTGCGATCCTGGAAATTCAGGATATTGTTATTATAATACTATAATAGAAAATAAATGTAACACTACAGGTTATATTGAAATTGGATGGACTGCTAATTGGACAGGCAGCTCTTCTTCATCTCCAGAATGTCAAGGTGGAGAACAAAGAATAAAATGCTTATCTACAGCAATTTTGCCCTTTTTTAGTATAGCAACAATAATAATTTTAATTTTGTTGATAGTTATTTATTACTTATTAAAAAAGAAAAAGAAGAGAAAAATAAATAAAAATAGAAGAATAAAAATTAAAAAATAATCTCTAAATAAGTTTTTCTCTGTTGTTTCCCCTATATTTCTACTTTCCTAAGAATAAGTTAATAAAATTAGCTTATTTAAATCTTTTAAGAAAAATAACAAAGAAATGAAAATATAACTTAAGAGATTAAAATAAATAATATTATTCTTTCACAAGAGGAACAAAAACAAAACCATAATACTTCTCTATTTCTAATTTCTTATTTTTCTTTATTTTAACAATATAATTTTTAATGGGCATTACTAAAATACCTTCTTTTTTTAACATATTTAAAAACTTTTTTTCTATTTTATCTGAAGCTGCGCTAACAAGGATTCTATCAAATTTTTCTTTTAAATTAAATTTTAAAGCATTTCCATAAATTATTTTTATATTATTAAATATTTTTAATTTTTCTTTTGATTTTTCTGCTAATTCTTTTATTCTTTCTATTCCTATTATTTTAGAATTTTTTGAAATTTCATTTAAAAGACATAAAACATAACCACTCCCAGAACCAATTTCTAATATTTTTAAATTGTCTTTTAATTCCAACAATGATAACATAAATGCAATAGTATAAGGTTGGCTTATAGTTTGTCCATATCCAATAGGGAAAGCATTATCTTCATAGGCGTAATCTTTTAATTCTTCTAACATAAATTCTTCTCTTTTAACTTTGTTAAAAGCATTTATTATTTTTTCATTAAACCCTTTTTGTTTCAAACTTTCTATTAATTCTTCTTTTTTCATTTTTTCATAAAATTAAAAGAATATAAAGATTAATTAATCTTATCTTTATGGATTTTTGAAGTAGATTTTAAATTTAATTCTTTTGAAAAAAGTTTTTAAAGAAGAAAATAATAGAAAATATAAATTTTTTACTAAAAACATTTATAAATCTAATGTCATATTAAGTATTATGAAAAAAAAGAGGATAAAAGAAAAAAATAAAAAACAAATAAAAAATAAAGAAGAAAAAATTTTATTAGTGAAAAAATTATTTCATGACGTTTCTTTACCAGAATATATGTTAGAGAGTGATGTTGGTTTAGATTTAAGAGCTAATGAAAATGTTATATTAAGGCCTATGGAACAAAAAGTAGTAAGAACAGGAATTGCTATAAAAATTCCAGATAATCATGTTGGATTAATTAGAGATAGAGCAGGAATAGTAAGTAAGATGAATGTTCATACAGCAGCAGGAACCTTTGACCCTGCTTATAGAGGAGAAGTTTCTGTTATATTAATTAATTTTGGGGATGAAACAGTAGAAATTGAAAAAGGAATGAGAATAGCACAGTTAATTATTTTACCTGTAACAAAAGTTAAAGTGAAAGAAGTTGATTCTTTACCTGTAACAAATAGATATGATAAAGGATTTGGTTCAACAGGTTTAAAAGAAAAAGCAAAGGCATTACAAGATATAAAAGAAATGAATTTATGATGTATTTATAGTGAAGAGGAAGAATATAAATAAAAAAATAGACGGAATGAAAAATAAGAAATGTAGAATTAATTAAAATTAAAAAAATTTTTTAAAAAATGAAAGTTAAAGAGATAATGAATAAAGTAATTGCAATAGAACATAACATTTCTTTAAGAGAAGCTGCAAAAATTATGTCAAAAAAAAATATAGGTTCTCTTGTTATTTTAAAGAAGGATAAAATTGTTGGAATAATAACAGAAAAAGATATAGTAGATAATGCTTCTAGTTTAGATAAAAAAGTCTCTTCTTTTATAAAAGATAATATAATAACTGTTGATGCAAATGATAGTTTAGAAAATGCCGCATGTCTAATGTCTAAATATAAAATAAAAAGATTGCCTGTATTAGAAAATGATAAACTAGTAGGAATAATAACAGCAACAGATTTGCTAGCACATTCCGAAGAAATTGAAACAGATTTCTTTTTTGATTAAAAAACCAAAGAATAGTATTTATTTATTACATGAAGAGCGATTATCTAAATAAAAAAATAAAATTTAAAAAATAGAAATTTATTTTCTCTATAACTTTTTTAATTATTTTAAACACCCTTTTTAAATTACTTTTTTCCTTTGATTAAGAATCTAGTTTTAAATAATAAAGAATAAAATTTTATTCTTCTTTAGATAAAAAAGACCACCAAGGTTTTTTTACTTCAATAATTTTACCATTTTCTGCATCAACTTGTGCTTTTACTTTAGATTTTGTTTTAAATAATCCTAAAATTCTTACATGCCTTTCCATTTGCATTTCATATGCTAACTTTGTTTCATTTCCTTTACCAACTTCTTTTAAAACAATTGAACAATTATTATCTTCAGAGCAAACTTTTAATCTCAATCTTTCTAAAGCAACTTCTGATGCAACATCAGGCATTATTTTTATCTCTGCATTTTTTCCGTTACTTAGCATAACTCTTAATCTTGTTCTATTCTGTTCTTTATCTTGTTCTTGAGTTATATTACACTCATTAACACATTCTGCAGAAATATTTCCAACCCTTATTCTTAATCTTGTCCTATCTTGTTCTTTTTCAAGTATTTGAACTTTTTTTCCCTCTATTTCTATTTCTTTATTAACTAATCTAATTGTAGATTGGATTTCATTTGCTATAAATTTTTCATCCCCTTGGTTTTTTTGTTGTGTTTGTTGTCCGATTTGTTGTTGATTACCAATATTTTGATTGTTTTGTGGTATTGCATAAACTAGAGAAATTGCTAATATAAACACTATTAATAAAAAAAATAAATTTTTCATTTTTTTAAACCTCTTTGATTTTATAATATCAATTTATATTTAAATATTTTTCTACTCTTATAATATCAATTTATATTTATTAATTATTTTAAATAATTCTTTATCTTCTTTAATGAGCCAGAAACTTTTCTAACTTTTACATCAGAAAAACATAAAGATGCTCTTATTTCATTTAACATTTCTCTATTTACAGCAAGAATATTATTTTTTAAAAAATAAATTCCAGCTTTTGCATAACCCAAAATACCTATATAATCAAGTATTAAATTTTCTATTTCTTCTTTATTTAAAGAAGTTTCCAATAATAAATACCTTTTTTTTTCTCTCAAAGAAGGTTTTAATTTTTTTTCTGGCATTTTACTTTATTCTATTTATTTAATTTTCTCACTTTTATATTTTTTCTTTTTAATAGAACAAAAAATAAAATTATTAAAATAGATGCTATTAAAATAACCCTTCTTTTATTCTTTAAAATTAAATCTAATTTCTTATTAGATGAATAAAAATTTTCTTGTATATTTTCTTCTTTTATTATTTCTGTTTTATTTTCTTCTTCAGATTTATTAAAAATTGTAATATCTTCTTTATAGTATTCATTTATCCTTTTTATAGTTAAATTTGCTTTATTATTTTTTATATTATTTAACTTAATATATAAATCATAATAAAAATCATTTTCAAAATCAATTTTCTTTTCTTCTCCAGAATATAAAGTTAGATTTATTATATTACTTTGTATCAAAATTATTACATAATTTGTTGTTATTTTATTAATTGTTAAAGAATGTTTATTATTTTTAATATCAAAAATTATTTTATCATCTTCTACTAAAAATCTTGTATATCCTTCTTGCAATTGTGATTCTTCAAGATTGTATGTCTGATCTATTGTTCTTATACTACTTCCTCTATTACTAGCAGAACCTCCACTAGAATAAGGAGCAGAAGATGTTGTGAAATTTCCTTCTGAAAAATTACAATTTCCCGCTCTATCACAAAAAGTAATATTATACTGATAATTAGTTGATGATTCTAAATTATTAAAAGAAAAAATATGAATTGTGCTATAATTAAAGTTGGATTTATTTTCCTTTCCTATTAATTCAATTGTAGCATTTGTTTCTTCACTTGTATTAAAAGTTATAGTTGCTGAGTTAGAAGTTACTAAAGTTTCTGTATTGATTAATTTTGGATAAGTAATATCATAAATTATTATGTAATTTAAAGATTTATTCTCATTATTTTCATTATGAACTTCACAACCCCATAAATAAATTCCTTCTTCTGTAAAATTATATTCTATAAAGGAAGAGTTTTCATTTCCTGAAACTTCAAAGATTTGATTTTTTAAAATATCATTTGAAGAATTAAATATGTAGATTGTTATATTAGTTAAGTTATAAAATTGAGAAGAAGCATTACAATAAAAAATTGTTTGATTTATATTGGTATAAGTATTATTTTCCGGATATAATATTAAATTAAATTCATCTTCAATTTCAAATATTCTTATTTCACTAATTGCAGAATTTCCTTTTTTATCACTAACCTTGATATACCAAGAATAATCTCCTGGGATTAAATTTTCAACATAAAAATAACTTTCATTAAATGTTCCTTCAACATTTCTTGTTTCATTATAAAAAACTTCATTTGAAGAATTTAATAAAAATAAAGTTACATTTGATAATTGCCAATCACTAACAGAATAATTAAAAATTAAATTTCTTTCAAAAGTTTTTGTATTATTTCCAATTCCAGAAATATTTATTATTGGAGGCGTAACATCAATTTCAAGCAAAGCAGAATAAAGATTAATTCTTGAAAAACTCATATTAGCATAACTATCATAAATAGGTTTTCCAGTGTTATTTAATAAAAATTCTATTTCTTTAGATGTCATTGTTCTGTTTGTTAATGCTAAATATTGTTTTATTATTGCAATTGCTCCTGAAACATGGGGGGGTTGCCATTGAAGTTCCAGACATTTCTATATAATCACTACCAACTTCCGTAGAATTTATGTTCTCGCCAGGAGCAGCCAATATAATTTTAGAACTATCATTCCAAGTATTTGCAAAATAAGAGATATTGGTATCTTCTTTATTTGTTGAAGTGACTCTTGTTGAATTATAAATACATGCAGGAAATGAAATTGCATTATAATAACCATCATTTCCTGTAGCAATTACGACTGATATATTCTTTGATAGAGCAAGATTTATTGATTGAGCAGTTAATGTATCATTTTCATCGCAATAATTATTAAATAAATATGGATATTTTGTCCCTAAACTCATACTTATAACAGAAATATTAAAAATAGAAGCATTACTAACACACCACTCAATTCCAGCAACAACATCAGAAAAGTCACCACTTCCACTAGCATCTAATGCTTTTATTGCAACTAAATTTGCATCTGGAGCAACTCCATATATTTTTCCAGAAGCAGCAACAATTCCAGCTACATGTGTTCCATGTTCATTATCATCCATAGGATCTGTATCATTATTTACAAAATCATAACCTCCAATAACTTTACATCCCTCTCCATAGCATCCACCTAAATCAGAATGATTATAATCTATTCCTGTATCAATTATGCAAACTGTCTGGCCCTTACCAGTTAAATTTATATCATTAACTTGCAAGTTCCATGATGATGTTGCATTAATTATATTAGTAGAATCTTGCAAAAAAGCATAAACAGGAAAATCATAATATATTTTTTCTACTTTATCGTCTTTTATTATATTTTCAATTTCTTCTTTTGTCAATTCAGCTGAAAAAGCATTGCTATAAATAAATTTATGTTTAACCCTGTTTTCTATATTTAAATTTCGAATAAATTCTCCTTTAGAAACTTTCAATTTTGCTCTACTTAATAAATCAACCTTCTCTTCAACTTCATCCTTCAATTTTATTATAACTTTAACTTTTTCTTTCCCAGAATTAAATTGTTCTAATATATTAATATCTATCTTATTTTCAAAATTATTTTTTTGATTTGTAGAATAAGAACTTTTCTTTATAATTTTACTATCTAAGCTAATTGCAAAAACATTTACTAAAAAAATAAAAAATAATAATAAAATTAAAAATACTTTTATTTTTTTCATTTTAAATGTTATTATTTATAATTTAAACTTCTTTACAATATCCTTCAATACATTTACATTCAATATCTTTACAATTATATAATGCAATACACATAATATCTTTTGAACATTTCTTTAATTCTTCTTGAATTTTTTTAGCTTCCTCTTTATTAATACATTTTTGCTCTCCCCCCATATTACAAGAACAACAACTTATTTGTTGTAATATACAATCTTCATCTTTGCTACAATTTTTATAATTTCCACTTTTCATTAATTCACTACTATACTGTTTTTCTTTTAAATCTCTTTCAATTTCTATACTAATAAAAATTAATATAGCTAATATTGTGGCCAAAAAAATAATAAAATAAAAAATTTTTTTATTATGAAATAAGATTATTATATTGTTGTTTATCCTTTTTTTTGTTTTTTTCATAAAAAAATAAAGTTTTTTATTTTTAAAAACATTTTTATATCCTCTTTTTTAAATTATAATTAATAAATAGATAATTAATAGAAAGAAACAATTTTTAGAATGATAAAAATTTATGCTGTTGGCGGTTATAATGAAGTTGGAAAAAACATGACCATTGTTGATTTAGGAGAAGATGCAATAATTTTTGATTGCGGTTTATATTTACCACCGATAGTTGAATTAGAAGAAAGAGAAGGAATAATGAATGAAAAAACATTAAGAGAATTAAGAGCAATACCAGATGATCATTTACTAGATAAGCTTGAAATAAATAAAAAAGTTAGAGCAATATTAATAAGTCACGCTCACTTAGATCATGTTGGTGCTGTTCCTTTTATTGCGAATAGATATCCAAATGCAGAAATTATTTCAACCCCATTCACAATAGAAGTTTTAAAATCGTTAATTATTGATTCAAATATAAGAATAAAAAATAGGATAAAACAAATACAATCTAATTCTTCTTATGTCATAAAAGGAAAAAAAGACTATTTAATAGAATTTATTCATATAACTCATTCTACTTTACAATGTTCAATAATAGCATTGCACACACCAGATGGTATCATTGTTTATGCAAATGATTTTAAATTTGATAATAACCCGCAAATAGGTGAAAGGCCAAATTATGAAGCTTTAAAAAGAATAAGCAAAAAAGGAATTAAAGTTTTAATTGTAGAAAGTACTTATGCAGATACTGACAGAAAAACACCATCTGAAAAAGTTGCAAAATCATTATTAGAAGATGTTATGTTAGGATTCAAAAATAAAAATTCTGCAATTATTGTAACTACTTTTTCAAGTCATATTGCTAGGTTAAAAAGTATAGTTGAATTAAGTGAAAAATTAAATAGACAGTGTATTTTTATTGGAAGAAGCCTAAATAAATATGTAAAAGCAGCAATAAATGTTGGTTTATGCCCATTTAAAAATAAAATTAAATTAATTTCTTTTAGAAACAGAATAGATAAAGAATTAAAAAAAGTAAATCAAAATAAAAAAAATTATGTTATTGTATGTACAGGACACCAGGGAGAACCTGGTAGCATTTTAGATAGAATCTCTAGAAACCAGTTTCCTTTAAGATTAAATAAAAATGATCATGTTATCTTTTCTTCTTCTGTTATTCCGACAGAAATAAATAAACAACATAGGCAACAAATTGAAAAAAGATTAAAAAATCTTAAAGTAAGAATATTTGATAATGTTCATGTTTCTGGACATGCTGGTAGAGAGGATTTAAGAGATTTTATTTCTATTTTAAGACCACAAAATATAATTCCAGCACACGGAGATATTAAAAAAACTTTTTCTTTGGCCGAGTTAGCAGAAGAACTAGGTTATAAAAAAGAAAAAAATTGTTATATTTTATGTAATGGAAAATATATCTCTCTCTAATCAAAGATTAAAATTTATAATTTATATTTAATAAAAAATAAATTTTATTTTAATGTAAATTAAAAGTAAATAGATTAAAAATTTAAAATTATCGTAATATTTATTAATATAAATATTTTAAATATAAATATGAAAAAAGAGGATATAATTGCAGGATTAAAACAAGCAATGGAAAGAGGAGAATCTTTAGAAAAAGCAAAATTAACTTTTATAAATGCAGGTTATCCTGTTGCAGATGTTGAAGATTCTGCAAATTATTTACAATTATTAATTTCTAATAAAAGTATAAATCTTAATATTGATAACCAAAAAATAAATTATTCATCACAATTAGAAAATAAGAAATTACCAGAAATACCAAAATATGGAGAAAAAGAAAATCAAGAGAACATACTTATACAACCTGCTTATAATAATCAAAAAACAATTCCTTTAATGAAACAAGAAATAGAAAAAAAAACTTCAAATAAAACAATAAAAATACTTATTGGAATAATTGTATTTTTATTAATAATATTAGGAGCTTCTTATTTCTTTAAAGATAAAATAATTTCTTTTTTTAATAAATGAAATGTTTCTTTATGTTTATATTCCAGAAGAAGATTCTTATTTTTTATCAGAGATAATAGAAAAAGAATTAAAATTAATAATTAATAATAAGAAAAAAAATCTAATTTTTTTAGACATGGGATGTGGGTCTTGTATACAAGCATTAAAAGCTTCTAAATTTATAAACAAAAAGAATATTTTTTGTGTTGATATAGAAAAAGAAGCTATAAAAAAAGCAAAAGAACTTAATTTTAATTCAATAAGATCGAATCTCTTTAATAATAAAAGATTAAAAAATAGAAAATATGATATAATAGCTTTTAATCCGCCCTATCTGCCATGTAATAAATATGATAATGAAAAAGATATTTGTGGTGGTGAGAGAGGAGATGAAATAATATTAAAATTTTTGGATCAAGCAAAAAAATATCTACGTAGAAGTGGAATAATTTTTCTCTTATTCTCATCTTTAACTCCTAAAAAAAGGATAATAAATAAAATTAAAAAATATTATGAAATAGAAAAAATATATAAAAAAAATTTATTTATGGAAACTTTATTTATTTATAAACTATTATTGAAATAAATTTATTTACAATTTAATTATATTAATATTCAATTTACTATTAAACTATATTCTTTTTCTTTATGTAATGGAATGCTGTTCCAATAGCACTAATAGCCGTTAGAATTATTATTATTATATTAGTTGTTAATTTATCTTGATTTATCATTGCTGTTTTAAAAGCAAATATTGTAAAAATATAAAGAATAAAATAGAAAATTATTCTAGATAACAATTTTGCTTCTTCTATTTTTGAATCTTCAATAATATCTCTTAAGTATAATGCAAGAAAAAATCCTATAATTATTAATATTAAAGCTCCTACTAAAGAAGGAATTATCATTAGTATAGGAATAATCCAATTATTTAATTGTTCTAAATTCAATTTCATTAAAGTTAAATTTAAAAATAAGATATAAATACCCCATCTTATAATAACTAAAAATAAACTTATAGCACTTTTATGTATTATTCTATCTATTTCATTTCTTCTAATAAATTTTTTTAAAAAACGAACTAATAATTCTGCAATAATTATTCCAACTGATATTATAATAAATCCTTCCAAAATTTTAAAAAATATACTATTACTATTAAAAATGTTCATATTATAAATATGTAATATAACTATAAATATTTTTTGTTTTTTGGAATTAAAAAATTAATACTAAAAATGTATTTTATTCTATCTCCAAATATTTAAAAATAATAATAATTTTAAACTTAAGTTTTTTTATATTAAAATGAAATTTTCACACATAGCAGATTGTCATCTCGGTGGATGGAGATATCCAGAACTACAATCTTTAAACTTTGAAAGTTTTAAGAAAGCAATAGATATAAGTATAGAAGAAAAAGTAGATTTTGTTTTAATTACAGGAGATCTATTTGATTCTGCTTATCCTCCAATAGATATTTTAGCAGAGTGTTTTTTTCAACTAAAAAGATTAAAGGATAATTCTATAGATTGTTATATTATTGCAGGAAGCCATGATTTTTCCGCATCTGGAAAAACTTTTTTATATGTTTTAGAAAAAGCAGGTTTTTGTAAATCTTGTTTCAAAAAAGAAGAAAAAAATAATAAAATTATATTACATCCAATAATTCATAAAAATGTAGCCATATATGGTTATCCTGGAAAAAAATCCTCTTTAGAAATAGAAGAACTTAAGAGGGTTTCTTTTAATGATGCTCCAGGTTTATTTAAAATATTTGCTCTTCATACCTCTATAAAAGGAGCAATTAAAGATTTACCAATTGAGGCTATATCAGAAGAAGATCTTCCAAAAGCAGATTATTATGCTTTAGGTCATTTACATATTCATTATCAATATAAAAACTTTGTTTATGCCGGACCAACTTTTCCAAATAATTTTCAAGAACTTGAGGAATTAAAGTATGGTTCTTTTTGCATAGTAAACACAGATCCCTTAAATATTAGAAGAATTTTATTAAAAATAAAAGATGTAGAAATTATAGATTTATTGATTGATAATACCTTAACAGCGGCAGATATTATCTTAAAAGAATTAGATAAAAGAGATATTGCTAACAAAATAGTCTTATTGAAATTAAGAGGAACTATAAAAAACGGAAATATTTCTGATATAAATTTCAAGGAAATAGAAGATAAAATAAAAAGAAAAGGAGGTTATGCTTTTTTAAGAAATATTTCTAAATTACAGATAGAAGAATCAAAAATTGATGTAGAAATCCAAGATATAGACAAACTAGAAGAAGAAATAATAAAAAAATATCAAAATGAAAATAAAAAGTTTAGTAAATTAATCCCATTAATAATTAACTCTCTATCTATAGAAAAAAATGAAGGAGAGACAAATAATTCTTTTTCTGAAAGATTATTTTTAGAAGTAAATAAAATATTAGAAATAAAATGATAATAAAAAGAATAATATTAGAAAACATCAGAAGTTACGAAAAGGCAGAAATAGAATTTCCCTTAGGCTCTGTTTTGTTAGAAGGAGATATAGGTTCGGGAAAAACAACAATATTGTTAGCAATAGAATTTGCTTTGTTTGGATTACAACCAGGAAAAAAAGGATCTTCTCTTTTAAGAAATGGAGAAAGAGAAGGAAAAGTTGTTTTAGAAATAGAAGTTGATGGAAAAAATGTAATTATTGAAAGAAATTTGAAAGCATCTTCTAAGGGTGTAAATCAATCTAATTGTTTTATAATTGTAGATAATGAAAAAAAAGAGTTATCAACCACAGAATTAAAAAATCTAATAATTCAGATTTTGAATTATCCAAAAGAATTTATAAAAAAAACAAATATACTTTACAGATTTACTGTTTATACACCTCAAGAAGAAATGAAACAAATTATATTAGAACCAGCAGAATTGAGATTAGATACTTTAAGACACATTTTTGGTATAGATAAATATAAAAGAGTAAAAGAAAATTTAGCCATTATTGGAATAAAATTAAGAGAAATAATAAAAAATTACGAAGGACAAATAATGACATTAGAAGAAGAAAAAACAAAAAAAGAAGAAAAGAAAAAAGATATAGAAAAAATAAGAATTAATTTAAAAGAAGAAGAATTAATTTTAAAAGAAAAAAAAGAAAAAAGAAAAAATATAGAAAAAGAAATAGAAGAATTAACAAAAAAGATTAAAGAAAAAGAAAATTACGAAAAAGAAGCAGAAAAAATTAGAGTTATGCTAATAGGAAAAAAAGAAATTTTTTCTTCTAAGGAAAAAGAAAAAGAAGAAATAGAAAAAGAAATAACAAATTTAAAATTAACAAAATTTTCAGAAGAAGAACTTTTTAATAAAGAAAAAGAAAAACAATCTTTAGAAAAAGAAAAAGAAGAAAAAAGTAAAGGATATTTAGAAATTACAGGAAGAATAAATTCTATAAAATTAAAAATAGAAGAAATAAAAAAACAAAAAGATCAGATTTCTATATTAAAAGTTTGCCCAACATGTTTGCAAGAAATAAAAGAGGAATATAAAGTTTATGTTATCAATAATTTTGAATATAATATTATACAATTAAAAAAAGAATTAGAAGAAAAAGAAACAGAAAAGAAGATTTTAGGAAAAAGGATAGAAGAAATAAATAAAAAAATATTTGATATAGAAAAAGAAATAACAAATTTAAAATTAATAAAAATAAAATTAAAAGATTTAGAAGAAAAAGAAAGAAAATTAGAAAAAATAAAAAAAGAAATTTCGATAATAAAAAAAGATATAGAAATGTTAGACTCCCAATTAAAGAATTTGTTAGAAATAGTTTCTTCTTTTAAAAAATACGAAAATCTTTTCGATAAAAAAAATTCTGAATTAAAAGATGCATTAAAAGAAGAGAAAAATTCTGAAATAGTTATTGCAGAATTAGAAAAAGAGATAGATTTACTTTTAAAAATAGTGAAAGAAATAGAAAAAAGCATAGAAGAAAAAATGAAATTAAAAGAGAAATTAAATTATGTAAAAGAAATTGAAAATTGGTTATCTACAAATTTTTTAGATTTAATTAATTTTATAGAAAGAAATATAATGTTAAAATTAATAGAAGAATTCTCTAAGTTATTTAATGAGTGGTTTAATTTATTAGTTCCTGAAAATTTTTCTGTTAAGCTAGATGAAACTTTCACACCAATTATAGAACAAAATGGATATACTTTAGATTATGATTATATGTCTGGCGGGGAAAGAACGGCAGTTGCTTTATCTTACAGATTAGCTTTAAATCAAATTCTTAATTCTTTGCATAGTAAAATAAAAACAAAAGAAATATTAATTTTAGACGAACCTACTGACGGTTTTTCAGAGCAACAATTAGAAAAGATGAGAGATGTTTTTGAACAACTAAAAGCAAAGCAAATTATTATTGTTAGCCATGAAAATAAAATGGAGGATTTCGTAGAAAATATAATAAGCTTTAAAAAAGAAAATGGTATTTCTAAAATAGAAAAGAAAGATATTCAATAATTTTTAAATAAAATATAAATATTTAAATTTAGTAAAAAAAGGATGAAAGAAAAAAAAGAATATTTTTTAGGGATAGAATCTACTGCTCATACTTTTGGAATTGGAATAGTAAAAGAAGGAAAAATTATTGTAAATCTTAAAAGTTCTTATAAAACAACAGAAGGTGGATTAATCCCTATTGAAAGTGCAAAACATCATGAAGAAATAAAAGAAAAACTTTATGAAGAAGCACTAAAAAAAGCTAATATAAATGAAAAAGAAATAAAAGCAATAGCATTTTCACAAGCTCCAGGTTTGCCCCCGTGTTTAATAGTAGGGATGAAATTTTCTAAAGATTTAGCTAAAAAATTAAATTTACCTTTAATACCTGTAAATCATTGTATTGCTCATTTAGAAATAGGAAGTATAACTAATGCAAAAGATCCTGTTTTACTTTACTGTTCTGGAGCAAATACACAAATAATATCTTATGCAGCAGGAAAATACAGAGTTTTCGGAGAAACCTTAGATTTAGGTATAGGAAATTTTATTGATAGTTTTGCAAGATATATAGGAATAGGTTTTCCTGGTGGTCCAATAGTAGAAGATTTATCTAAAAAATACAGAGAAAAAGAAAAAAAAGAATATATTCTTTTGCCATATACTATAAAAGGTATGGATTTTGCTTTTTCTGGTATTCTAACAAATTTAAAACAAAAAATACAAACAAAAAAATATACTTCAGAACAATTATCATACAGTTTAGAAGAGACAGCATTTTCAATTTTAATAGAAGCCACCGAAAGAGCAATGGCCCATTTAAATAAATCAGAACTTTTACTTGGCGGTGGTGTTGTTTGTAATAAAAGATTGCAAGAAATGGCTAAAATAATGTGTGAAGAAAGAAACGCAAAATTATTTATTCCGTCTAACGAATTACTTGTAGATAATGGAGCAATGATAGCTTATTTAGGAGAGATAATGTATAATGCAGGGGTTAAATATGAAGGAAAAGAAATAGATAAAATTGATATATTACCCAGACAAAGAGCTGATGAAGTTAATGTAGTTTGGAAAAAATAAAAGATAATCTTTAAAAAGATAATATTTAAATTAATTATTTTATTTCTAATAAATTTTTTCCTCTATTATATTCTTTTTTTATCCTTGCTTTATCAAATCCGTAATTTATATTTATTAAATACTTTAATATACTTGCCATTTCTATATATTTTTCTGAAAAAACTTCAATATCTACATTATTATTTGGGTATTCTTTTAAAGAAATAGGTTTTTTATAAAAAAATTTAATTTTTTTATTTCTTAATTCAATAAAATAATCTTTATATAAATCTATATTATTTTTTTCTTTTTTAATAACATATTCTGATTTTATTATTTTTGATAAATTCCTAAATTTATTATTTTCTTTTTGTACTATTCTATTTAATATTTCAAAAATTTCTTTTTTATTTATCATGTGGAAATATTAAAAGATCTATTTATAAATATTTCTATTAAAATTTTAATAAAAATAAATTTAAAATTCTATTTTATTCTTATCTGGAAAAAAAATTTCCATTTTTCCAGAAGAAGGATAAAATATTATATCTCTTTTTGAATCTAGAATGAGAAACTTATAATTTATTTTATTCTTTTTAAAAATTTCTTCTAAAACTTTTTTTTCTTCTTTTATAAAATTTCCACATAAAACGACTTTTGCACTTAAATCTTTTTTATTTATTCTTTTTAAATATTTTTCAATTTCCTTTTTTAAAATTGAAGGAAAATAAGAATAATGTAAAAGAGCACCCTCATTTTCAGAGTAGAGAGCAACTCCAACACATCCACAATAATTTTTAGAGCATTTTATTGAAGAATCAAAATCAGATTCTTCGTCTATTTCAATTTCTTTAAATTTTATTCCATTTTTTTTGAATTTTTTTATCTTTTTTTCATAATTTTCCATATTCCTATTTTATACCCCCCATGTAATTTTTTCTTTTCTCTTTATTGACGCAATTTCTTGTAATATCCTAATCTCTTCCTCTGATAAAAGATGTTTATTCTCTTTAAATTTTTTAAATTCCCTTTCTGTTAATTCAGAATAAAGAAAATTAATATTTTTTAATTGTCTTTCGAAATTTAATCCAGGCAAACTTATTGCAACTTCTTCTCCACTTGAAACCTCTTGTAAACTATTTTTTTCTTTTTGTATAGATTTTACTCTTCCTATTTCATTATTATTATCATCAATTAAAAAAGTTCCTATTTTTAATTTTCCATATAAAACTCTAACCCCAAATATTGCGGGATTACTATTTCTAAAAACATATTGATGTAAAATTTGTAATTTACATAAAGAAGTGAGTTCCATTAATTTCTTCCTTTCAATTTCTTTTTGTTTTTCTTCTCTTGATTTTATAATTTCTTCTATTATTTTATAAACAATATCTCCTAAGATTATTTTTACTTCTTTTGACATATCTAAAGCATCTTCTTCAATTGAAACATTAAAACCTACAATAATTGAATTTAAAGGATCTTTTTCTTCATTTGTTTTTGCAAGAATAATATCATTTTTCGTTATATTTCCTACACCCGCCTTCAAAATTTTTATATTGGATTGTTTAAGTAAAAATATAAGTGCCTCTAAACTTCCTAAAGATTCTGCTTTTATTATTATTCCTTGTTTATCTGTTTCTATTTTTTTTAGTTCTAAATTAAATTCTTTTTCTATTTCTGTTATTTTTTTATTTAAAAGACAAAAAGGCATACCCGCAAGAATACCCTCCATATTTGTTAGATGTAATCTTAATCCTGTTGCAGCATTTGTTTCATTTACAGATTTAAATTTATTTTCCAATGGAATTATTTCTTCTATTGTTCTTATTTTTGTTATTATAGGTTTATCAAAAGAAGCAATTGCTATTTCATCTCCTGTTTTTAATTTTCCATCATATAATATTGCTTCAAGATAATT
Organism: Candidatus Pacearchaeota archaeon; assembly: GCA_038874355.1. Lineage (NCBI taxonomy): Archaea > Nanobdellati > Candidatus Pacearchaeota archaeon. The sequence continues at coordinate 329,638 of JAVZCO010000001.1, forward strand.
TATTGTTTTTTCTTTTTTTACTTCTAAAATAATTCCTTTAGCATCTTCTTTTAATTCTAATTGCTTTTTTAAGAATTTTTGACATAAACCACATAAAGTTAATAATAATTCTGGAACACCTTCAAAAGATTTTGCTGATATAGGACATATTGCAACTTTTTTTGTGTAGTCTTGTATGTTATAAAATAAATCAGCATCAAAATTATAAAATTGTAAAGCAGAAACAATAGAGTAAAATTTTTCATCAAATTCATTTTTTGTTATATAATTTTGTGATTCTATATTTTTTTTTATATCATTATCTCTCTTTTTCCATCCACTTAGGTTATCTATCTTATTTAAAGCAATGATAAAAGGAGTTTTGTTTTCTTTTAGAATTTGTAAACACTCTGAAGTTTGTGGCATAATTCCTTCATTAATATCAATTACAAGAATAGCAAGATCTGCTAAACTACCGCCTCTTTTTCTTAAATTTGTAAAAGCTGCATGACCAGGAGTGTCTATAAATAATAAACCAGGGATCTCTAATTTAATATTCTTTTTTTCTATTATAGGACATATTTCTTTTATTCTCTCTAAAGGAAATAAACTAAAATATATTTTTTGAGTTATTCTTCCTGCTTCTTTTTCAACAATGTTTGACCCTCTTAGACTATCAAGTAAAGTAGTCTTACCATGATCAACATGTCCTACTATAGTTACTATAGGTTGTCTTATTTTTGTCATGAAAATATATCATAGAATGATACTTTTAAACCTAACTAAGAAATAAAAAATGTTACATTATTTTTTACTATCTTCTTTTATTACTTTTGTTCCACATTCTGGACAGAATTTAACATCATCATCCAAGATTTTATTACAATTAGAACATCTTAATACTTTTGGAGATTTTTCAATAATAGTTTTATAACCCCTTTTACCAGAAACTAAAACTCCAAAAGCTTCTTCTACTTTTGGATCATCTATATATTTTCTTAAATCTCTACAAGAGCCTCCAGATGACATTTATACCTCTTTTATTATTTTTATTATAATTTAATTGGATATTTATCATTTATAAATATTTTTATTTTGTATTTTTATAATCAAAGACTTTAACAAAATTATTCCATAATATTTTTTCTGTTTCTTCTTCAGATAAATCCAAAACTTTAGCAATAACTTTTATGGTTTCTTTAATAAAAGATGGTTCATTTTTCTTCCCAGCGTAAGGAGATAAATAAGGAGCATCAGTTTCTGTTAAAATTTTTTCTTTTGGTAATATTTTAATCATTTCTTTAAAATGTTCTAATTTTACTATGTTAGTAGGAATAGAAAAATAATAACCCAAAGAAAGTGCATTCTTAATTAAAGAAAACTTACCATTAAAGCAATGGAGTATTTTTTTACATTTAAAATCTTTAGTAAATTCTATAATTTCTTTTTCCGCCTTTCTTGAGTGTAAAATAACCGGAACGTTCAATTCTTCTGCAAGAATTAATTCTTTTTTTAAAAGTTCTTTTTGCTCTTCTAAATTTTTTCCTTTATAAAGATCAAGACCAACTTCACCTATTGCAAAAACATATTTTTTATTTTTTAAAGCAAATTCTTCTAAATTTTCAAAAGATTCTTTTTGTCTTTTTTTTCTTTTTTCGATATCTTCATTTTCTCTTTCTAAAGCATCTTTTGGGTAAAAACCAACAGCAAGTTTTACTATATCTATATATTTTTTTGTATATTCTAAATTTTTTTTACAACTCGTCAAATCTACGGAATTAGTTATAATACATTTAACTTTATTTTTTCTAGCATTTTCAATTACTTTTTTCACTTCTTCTTCATTTTCATATAAATCTAAATGGCAATGTATATCATAAATCATAAAAATTAAAAATATATATATTTTAAATATATTTTGTTATATTTTTATAAAAAATGGTAATAGTAAATAAAAATTTAGAAAAGATGCTAGTAGAAATTAAGTGGAATGGTTTTTTTCATAGCGAGATAATAATTCCAAAAAAAATAAAAAATATAGAAAGTAACATATGGAAATCTGTAATCTCTTATTATAATTATAGAAAATTTCTTTTAGAAGATTTAAGAAAAATAACTAAAAGCGATTTTGGTTTTATTTTAGGTTGGGCAATAGAAAATGCTTTATTAAGAGGAAATAAAAATAATCCAGAATTACCAGTTATTATAAATTACTATTTAGGAAGAGAAGGAATAGTTAGTAGAATAAAAGATTTTGGTGAAGGATTCAATTATATGGAAGTACAAGAAAAATATCTTAAAAGAGAAAAATATTTTATTAATAATGGGGCTGGTTTTGCAGGTTATAACAGAGAGGATGTAGAAGTTAATTTCGAAGAAGCTGGAAGTATTATTAATTTAATGTATAAATGTAAAATAGAAGAAGATTTAAAAATATTTAAATAATCTTTATTCTATGATAAAAATTTTTATTTATTTGATAATAATAATTTCTTCCTTTTTTGTAGGTTATTTATTAGCTAAAATTTGTAAAGAAGAACTTGAAAGTTTTAGAAAAATATTTTTTTATATATATATCACTACCTTCCCGATCATCTTATTTTTTTCTTTTTTAAAGATAGAAAAAAATTTAAAATTATCAATAATATTGAGTTTAGTATTCATAATGATTGTTTCTTTTATGTCATTTTGGTTAAGTTATGATAAAAAATTTATAAAAAATTAAAATGGTATTTTATTTAATTGGTTTGGGTTTAGACGAAAAAGCAATTAATTTGGAATCTTTAGAAATATGCAAAAAAGCACAAAAAATATTTTTAGAAAATTATACAATAAATTTTCCATACGATAAAAAAAAATTAGAAGAAACTATAGGAAAAAGAATTTTGGAAGCAGATAGAAAATTTGTAGAAGAAGAAAAAATAATAGAAGAGGCAAAAGAAAAAGATATTGTTCTTTTAGTTTATGGATCTCCTTTAATAGCAACAACACATATTTCTTTAATAATTTCTTGTAAAAAAAGAAAAATAAAATATAAAATAATACATAATGCAAGCATATTTGATGCAGTAAGTGAAGTAGGATTGCAAATATATAAATTTGGAAAAACAACATCTTTACCTACTTGGGAAAACAATTATAAACCAACTTCTTTTATTAATGTAATAAAACAAAACCAGTTAATTGCTGCACATACTTTATTATTAGTTGATATAGGATTAAATAGCAAACAAGCTTTACAACAATTAGAAAAAGCATCAAAAAATAAAATAAAATTAGAAAAAATTATAATATGCTCACAACTCGGAACAAAAAATCAAAAAATATATTATAACAGCATAGCTGAATTAAAAAAATTAAATATAAAAGCCCCATATTCTATAATAATACCGGCTAAACTTCATTTTTTAGAAGAAGAAGCTTTAGAAAAATTAACAAAATAAAAAGAGAACACTATGAAAAAATTATTTGAATTACAAAAACTAACAATATTAATGAGAATAAAATGTTTACACAAAAAGAATTAAAAATAATAAAAAAATTAAATACGCCTTCGAAAATTCAGGATTTTCTTAATAAATTGAATCCTAATATTTCAAATGGGAAATATAATGATACTTGTAATTCTCCAAAACTTGTTTTAAAATATAAAAAAGCTCATTGTATAGAAGGAGCAATATTTGCAGCAGCTGTTTTAAGATATCATAATCAAGAACCATTAATTTTGGATTTAGAAGCAACCAAAAAAGATTATGATCATGTTATTGCTCTTTTTAAAAGAAATAACAAATGGGGAGCAATTTCAAAAACAAATCATACTGTTTTAAGATATAGAGATGCTATTTATAAAAACATTAGAGAACTAGTTATGAGTTATTTTCATGAATACACTGATAATAATGGAAATAAAACATTGAGAAGATTTAGCAATCCTATAAATCTTAAAATTTTTGATAAATATAATTGGATGGAAAGTGAAGATGAAGTTTGGTATATTCCAGAATATTTAACAAAAGTAAAACATCATGAAATTTTAACAAAAAAAGAGATCAAAAATTTAAGAAAAGCAGATAAAATTGAAATTAAAGTAGGAAAATTAAGAGAATGGAGAAATTAAATAAATTTAAAAATTTATGTAATAATAAATAAAAATGAATAAGATGGAAGAAAAAAAAATAAAAGAAAAAAATTTGCAAGAACAAGAATTAGAAATTTTGAATTTCTGGAAAGAAAATAAAATTTATGAAAAAGCTAAAAAAAAGAATAAAAAAAACAAGTATTTTTATTTAATGGACGGGCCTCCATATGCTACAGGAAATATTCATATGGGGACAGCCTTAAATAAAATATTAAAAGATATAGCATATAGAAGTCAAAGACTACAAGGAAAAAATGTATTTGATAGAGCAGGTTATGATACTCACGGAATACCAATAGAATTTCAAATAGAAAAAGAAATTGGAACTAAAACAAAAAAAGATATAGAAAATTATGGTATAAAAAAATTTATAGAAAAATGTAAAGAATTTGCAACACGCTTTATAAATACAATGAATTCTGAATTTGAAAATTTAGGTGTATGGATGGACTTTAAAAATCCTTACTTAACTTTAACCAATGATTATATAGAAGCAATATGGGATGTTTTTAAAGAAGCTGATAAAAAAGGTTTACTTTATTTAGGTAAGTACCCAATTCATATTTGCCCGAGATGTGAAACAGCAGTAGCTTATAATGAAATAGAATATTCTAAGCAACAAGATACAGCTATATATGTTAAATTTCCTTTAAAGGAAAAAGAAAAAACTTTCTTAATTATATGGACTACTACGCCATGGACTTTACCAGGAAATACAGCTGTTATGATTAATCCTAATTTTATTTATTCTGAAATTGAATTAGAAAATAAAGAAAGATGGATAATAGCAAAAGATTTGGTAAAAAAGATCATGTCAGAGTTAAAATTACAATACAAAGAAATAAAAGAATATAAAGGGAAAGAGCTTGAAGGATGGAAGTATGAAAATCCCCTTTCTAAATATATAAATGTAAAAACAAAAAATGCTTATAAGGTTGTTTTGAGTGAAAGGTATGTGAATTTAGAAGAGGGAACAGGATTAGTTCATTCTGCTCCTGGTCATGGAAAAGAAGATTATGAAGTAGGAAGAGAATATAATCTTGACATATTATCTCCAATTTCTCTTGATGGTTCATTAACAGAAGAAGCTGGAAAATATAAAGGAAAAAAAGCGAGAATAGTAGATTATGAAATAATTGAAGATTTAGAAAAAGAAGATATGCTTGTTTATAAGCATTCTTATTCACATGATTATCCTATGTGCTGGAGATGTAAATCCCCTTTACTTATGGTTTCTTTATCACAATGGTTTTTAAAGATAAGTGAAATACAAAAAGAACTATTAAAAGAAAATGAGGAAGTTAAATGGATACCCTCATATATGAAATTAAGAATGAAAGCATGGCTTGAAGGAATAGGAGATTGGCCTGTTTCTAGAATGAGATATTGGGGTACGCCTTTACCAATATGGATTTGTTCTAATTGTAATAGAAGACTAGTTATTGGTAGTATAAAAGAATTAGAGAAGTTATCTGGTAAAAAAATAAAAGAAATTCATAAACCAGAAATAGATGAAATAACAATTAAATGTAAATGTAACGGGCAAATGAGAAGAGTTTCAGAAGTTTTAGATGTATGGTTTGATTCTGGAGTTAGTAGTTGGGCGGCTCTAAACTATTTAAAAGATAAAAAACAATTTAAAAAATATTGGCCAGCAGATTTAAATATAGAAGGAAAAGATCAAATAAGGGGATGGTGGAATTCTCAACTTATATTATCTTTTATCAAATTTGGTAAAAAACCATTCAAAAGTATTTCTGTTCATGGAATGGTTTTAGATTTGGGAAAAAGAAAAATGTCAAAATCTTTAGGTAATATAATAACCCCACAAGAAATTATAGATAAATATGGAAGAGATTATTTAAGATATTATTTTGCAAAGATTTCAAAAGGAGAAGATATATCTTTTGATGAAAAAGAATTTATCAATATAAAAAATGTATTTAGAGTTTTTATTAATATAAATAATTATATTGATCAATTAGAAAAAAATAAATCAAAAATTGAAATAGAAGATAAATGGATTCTATCAAAATATAATAGCTTGATTAAGAATGTTATAGAAAGTTATAATAATTATAAATTTTTTGAGATTATTAGATATTTAGAAGAATTTTTAATAGAGGATTTTTCAAAAACTTACATTCAACTTACTCGAACGAGAAGTAATGAAATTTATTATACTACTAACGAAATTAGAATCGGATTATTAAAATTATTTGCTCCTATAATACCATTCTTAACAGAAAAAATATGGCAAGAATTAAAAAATAAAAAAATAGTTAAAGAAGAATCCATTCATTTAACAAATTTTCCAAAAATAAATAATAAACTTATAAACAAAAAAATAGAAAAAGAATTTCTTTTAGCGAAAAAAATTATAGAAATTGTATTAAGAGAAAGGGATAAAGAAAAAACAGGATTAAAATGGCCTTTATCTAAAGCAATTATAAAAATAAAAAAAGAGGATTCTCTTTCAAAGGATATTATAAATATCCTTTTAAGATATCTTAATATAAAAAAAATAGAAATCTTAAGAGGAGAAGAACTATCTGTTGATTTAGATACAAAAATAACTCCAGAATTAGAATCTGAAGGTTATGCACGAGAAATAACAAGAAGAATACAAGAAGAAAGAAAAAAAGCAGGATTAATAAAAAAAGATTTTATAGAATTAAAAATACAACTCTCAAAAAATTTATTTTATAAATTAAAAAATTTTGAGAAATTCATTAAAGAAAAAGTTAATGCAAAAAAGATTTTAATAACTAAAGAAAATTTATTAGAAGGTATAGAATTTAATATAAAAGAAGAAAAAATAAAAATATATTTTAAAAAAATATAATTTACTATTATCAAATAATAATAAATATATAATCATATTATAGTAATACCTTATAAAAATATTTATAAAGTCACTTTACCATATATAAAAAATTAAAATGATAGTAAAAGAAGAGTTTTTAAGCAGATTAAGAAAGATTTTTGATTTAAATTTATATGAAGTTAAGGTTTGGTCAGCATTGTTATCAAGAGGTATCTCTACAGCAGGAGAATTAAGCACAATAAGCGATGTTCCTAGGAGCAGAACATATGATATATTAGAATCTTTGGAAAAAAAAGGATTTATTGTGATGAAATTAGGAAAACCAATAAAATTTGTTGCTTTGAAACCAGAAGAAGTTATAGAAAGAGTTAAAAAAAATCTTGTAAAAGAAGCACATGAAAAATCTAAAAGATTAGAAGCATTAAAAGGAGAAGATGTTTTAAAAGAATTGACAGAACTTTATAACAAAGGTATTAAATATGTTGAACCAACAGAGTTAAGCGGAAGTTTGAGAGGAAGACAAAATATCTATAATCATATGGACATGCTTATAAGAGAAGCTGAAAAAACTATAATCATTACAACAACTGCCGATGGTTTAAATAGAAAGCTTGAATCATTATTACCAAGTTTAGAAAAAGCAAAAAAAAGAGGAGTAAAAATAAGAATTGCCGCTCCTATCAATACATCTAATCAAAAAATAGCAAAAGAATTATCTAAAGTTGCAGAAGTAAGAGATTCTGATGGATTAAAAGCAAGATTTATGATAGTTGATTCTGAACAAGTTATGTTTATGTTATTGGATGATGAACAAACCCATCCAAGTTATGATGTTGGAGTTTGGATTAATACAGAATTTTTTGCTAGTGCATTAGAACAATTATTTGAATTGGCATGGAAAACATTTAAACCAATAAAATAAATTTGTATAATAAAAAGAGGTTAAGTAAATAAAGATTTTTTTATTTATAAAATTCTAAATTTTTATTAATTTTTTATACCCTATACCTTTTAATTTTATTCTTTGTTTATAGAAAGTTTTATTTTATTATTTCTCCTAATAAATAATTTGTAAAACTATTTATTACTCTTACATTAACAAATTTTCCTAAAAGTTTTTTATCATCGGTTTTTAAAACAATTGGTTTATAAAAAATATTTCTCGCTATAAGTAAATTATTTTTAAACTCATCTATAATGATTTTTCCCTTCCAATTTATCCATTTTTTATTTTCTTCTTCTGATATTTTTTTGCAAATCTCTGACAATTTTTTTATTCTTTCTTTTGCTATTTTGACATCAATTTGTTTTTCTTTTGCCGCTTTTGTTCCTTTCATTGGCCAATATTTTGTATAATTTATAATATCCGGTTTAATTTTTTTTATTACCTTTATAGTTTCTTTAAAATCTTTTTCTGTTTCACTAGGGTAAGCAACTATTATATCTGTAGATATTGTTATATTTGGTATTTCTTTTCTAAATTTTTTGACTATATAAAGAAAATCTTCAACTTTGTAGTACCTATTCATTTCTTTTAGTATTCTATTGCTACCAGATTGTAAAGGAATATGTAAAAATTTAAACATCTTATCATTTTTATAAATTCTAATTAAATCATTTAATATAGGAAGAACATTATTTGGATTCATCATACCAACTCTAACAAAAAAATTTTCTTTTAGTGATAAAATTTTTTCTAAAAGATCTGGCAATTCTCTTTTTCCTCTTTCTAAACCATAAGAAGCATTATCTTGTGAAGTAATCCATATTTCTTTACATCCACTTTTTAAGTCTTTTTTTATATTTTCTATTATTTTATCTTGAGGGTAAGAAAAAAGTTTTCCTTTTGCTAATTTAGTTATGCAAAAATTACAATTTCCTAAACATCCTTCACTAATTTGCGTTATTCCTATTACTTCATTTTTTTTTATTTTTTCTAAACAAAGCTTTATTTCTTTTTTATAAGAAAGATATTCTTCTATTTTATATTTTTTATTTCTTATATCATAAATTAATTTTAAAATATCCTTATAATGATGTGTTCCTAATAAAAAAACATTCTTTAATTTTCCCAATTCTTTACTTCTTACTTCTGGCATACATCCAGCAACAATAAGTGATTTATTTAATTTAGATAAATCGCTAATTCTTCTTTCCATTTTCTTTTCTGTAGGACCTTTAACAATACAGGTATTTATAATTAAAATATCAGCTAATCTTTCATTTATAACAATATTAAAACCACTTTTTGTTAGAATGCCTTTTAAAATTTCTGCATTATTTTGATTAGCAGAACAACCATAACTTTCTATGTATATATTTTTTATTTCTGACATTTTAATTATACTATTTTATAAAAAATTCTCTTTTAAACTTTTTATTCTTTATTTTATTATATAAAAAGGATAAATATAAACTTAATTAATTAAAAAAATGTAAAATTTATATACCCCGTTTAAAGATTAATTTAATATGGAAAAATCGAAGAAATATTGGGAAAAATATGAAAAACTTTCAAATGAATGGAAATTATATGAGAAACTTGTTAAAAATGTCTTGAAGAATCTCAATGGAAAGAATTATCATCTTAATATAGAAAAAAGAAATAAAAAAAGAATAGAAGGTATACTTTCTAATAAAGATGATGAGTTAATACTAGAAACAGAAAACAAAAAATATAATTTAGGAAATATGAATCATGCCACTGAATTATTCTTAGAGAAGTATATTTATGGAATCTCATGTTTTCAATATGGAGAGATAAAAGAGATGGCTAGATATTTAGAAAATTCTTTAAAAGAAAAAGGGTTTATAATTAAAAAATAAATAATTTTACATAAAAAAATTTATAAACATATTTTTCTTTTAAATTAAAATTAAATAAAAGGAGGTAAAATGTTTGGAAATTCTTTAGGTTACGGAAGCGGAATTGCAGATATTCCAATAATTGGAGCGTTATTTGCTTTTCTTTGGGTATTTTTAGTAATAATTCTTGCTTTGTATGTTTACCTTTCTTTTGCTTATATGGCAATAGCAAGAAAAGCAAATTATAAATATCCTGCAATTGCATGGATTCCTGGTATAGGGCCATTAATAATAATAAATAGAATAGCAGAGATGCATTGGTGGCCAATTCTTTTAATTCTAGCTAATTGGATTCCAATAATAGGAATTATAGCATCAGCAGTTCTTTTTGTCTTTTCTATAATTTGGTTATGGAAAACATTTGAAAAAATAAATAAACCTGGTTGGTGGGCTATACTTTTCTTAATACCAATTGTTAATATAATAATATTAGGAATTGCCGCTTGGAGTAAGGATTAATTTATTTTTTCTTTTTTTTATTTTATTTTTTTATTTAAAACTACACAAATTTATTCTATTGTTAATTATAAGAAAATTATTTTTAAAGATTTAAAAAATACAATTATATAAATAAAAAATAATATAATATTTAAATTAATATCAACAAATTAATAAAAATGAAAGAAAAAATTGAAAATATTATTAAAGAAGCAAAGAAAAAGCCAATTCAAGAACTATTACAATTTTCTATTCTTAATATAGATAAACCTTCTGGATTAACATCATTTTCTGTAGATGAATATATAAGAAAAAAATTAAACATAAAAAAAACAAGTCATTTTGGCACACTCGATCCGAAAGTTACAGGGGTTTTGCCAATATCTTTGGGTAGAGCTTGTAGGTTAATGGAATATTTTATTCACAGGGAAAAAACTTATGTTGGAATAATGCATCTTCATAAAGATATAGAAGAAAAAATTTTAAAAGATGAAATAATAAAATTTATCGGAAAAATAAAACAATTGCCTCCAAAAAGAAGTAGAGTTAAAAGACAAGAAAGAATAAGAACAATATATGAATTTGAAATTCTAGAAAAAAAAGATAAAGATGTTTTATTTAAAGTTAGATGTGAAGCTGGGACTTATATAAGAAAATTAATTCATGATGTTGGTCTATCACTAAAATGTAATGCACATATGACAGAATTAAGAAGAATAAAAGCAAGTATTTTTTCTGAAGAGGATGAAGAATTTATCAATTTATATGAATTTGATAAAGTTATAGAAGATTACAAAAAAGGAAATGAAAATCTCTTAAGAAAAATTTTAATTCCAGCAGAAATTGTTTGTAAAATTTTACCTTTCATAGAGATAAAAGAATATGAAGAAATATTAAAAAAACTTTATAATGGTTATAAAGTAAAACAAGAGATGCTAAAAGAAAAATTTAAATTAAAAGAAAATGAAATATTCTGTTTATTTTATAGTAAAAAATTTGTAGGTATTTATAAAACAATAAATCAAAAAGATATTTTAGCAATTCCGGAATTCGTATATAAACCATTATAATAATCTTTATAAATCAAAAATTTTTTATAAAAAAAATGAAAAGAATAAATAATAATGAAAAAGATTTTTTAGAATATCAAGGATTGAGTTTTTTTTCTGTTTATAACTTAGCAAATAAAAATACAATTTACGAATTTAAAAAATTGCCAAATCTACTTAAAAGATTGTGTTATAAAGATGGATTAATAATAGAACTTGAAGAAGATCTTTTTGAAAAAATAAAGAAAGGTGAAGGGATTGGAATGGGCGCTATTTATGATAAAGAATTAGGAGAAATTTTAAAAAAAGCAAGGACTTATGAAGGAAAATTAAAAATGTTAGAAGAAGGAATAAAAAATTTTTTAATACCTTACATTGAAGTAATATTAAGAAGAACTGCAAAAAAATATTTTGAAATGTCAATAGATACAAATAATCCTAAAGAATTAGAAAAAAGTTTTATTGCAAGAGAAACATTAGTTTCTTATCAACAAGGAAAACCTATAATAATTAATGGAATAATTATTTCAAAACCTTTAGAAGGTTATAAAGATCTTTTTTTATCTTATTAAAATTTATTTAAAGAAAAAAATGTATAACAAAAAGGAAATAGAAAAAAATCTTATTTTATTAGAACATGTTATAAATAGAGATTTTCCAAAAGCTTATGAAAAAAAGCATAGAGAAAATATAATAAGAACAAATATATTTGCAGAGTTGGGATTAGAATCTTTATCTCTTCTTAAAGAAGATAATTATTTAAAAGAAGTAAAAGAAAAAATAAAAAAATATTTAAAAGATTCTAAGAAAATTTTAAATAAATATAACTTAGAATGAAAATATTAAATATTAGAAAAATATCAAAAATTATTAAATAATAAAATAAATTTTATTAAAAATTATATAAAAAAGATTATAAATGTATTTTATTTTTATTATTAATGAGAGAATTTATTTATTTTAGCAGTAAAGCACACACTTCTGGTAATTTTAAAGATTTGATGAAAGCCGGAAGATTAGATATTGCCATTCATTTTATAATTAACTCTTTTTTTCTAAGTAATAATATAAGAGATGACGTAAAATTACATTTAATTTTTTATGGGCCACCAACTCCACCAAGACATATAACATTAATATCTAATAAAGATATTCCAATAAGTAAAAAAGATGTTGCAGGTTTAATAAAAAGAATGCTTTTTAAATATAAAGGAAAAGATGTAGAAGAGATATATCCTGGATGCTTTATAGACAAAAAAAATTTTTTTGATGTTATAGAAGAAAAATTAAAAGAAAAAAAAAGAATAATAATTTTAGATAAAGATGGAATAAGCATAGAAAAGGAAAATATAAATAAGGATTGTGTTTTTGTTGTAGGTGATCATAAAGGTTTGCCTCTAAAAGAGATTAAAAGACTAAAAAAAATAGCAGAAAGAGTTTCGCTTGGAAAAAAAACTTATTTTGCTAGTCATGTTATTACGATAATTAATTATTTACTTGATAAAAAAGAAGAAAATTAAAATTTTCTTAATCCAAGAGATTCTGGTTTATACCTTTTTCTTGACTTTTCTAAATAATTATAAACTTTCGAATGTTTATATCCAGAAATAAGATTTTTTATCGCATTCTCTGCTTCTCTTATTTTATCAAAAGTTCCTATTATAGAAACTTCATTATCATGCAATGTTATGTAACAATCAGATAATTGTTCTATTAATTTTATAGATTTTGCATTTTTTCCTATTATCCTCGCTTTAATATCTTTCATTAATCTTGTTTTTCTTGTAAATTTTTTTATTGGGATATTTTCTAAAATATAATCAGAATTTAATAGTAAAAAAGATATTTCTTCTGAAAAATTTTTATCAAGAGCATCTATAACCCTTTCCGCAGAATAAATATCTACAGAATCTCCTTCAAAAAAAATCTGTTTATTATTTTTATCTATTTTTAATTTTACATTAAGTTCTTTTTCTAATCTTTTCTTATCCTTTAATACTTTTTTTATAGTAGATTTTTTTACAGATAGCATTTTTTATTTTTTAAATCTTTTCTTCTATTATTTTTAAGAAACCCCTTCTTTTTAACCATTCTATTTGGGAATTATTATACTTATAAATAATATCCCCCTTGCTATCATCATATTCCCATGGTTCAACAATTACTATGTCGCCCTCTCTTAACCACAAATTTCTTTGTAATCTACCAGGAACTCTACAATTTCTTGTTTTATCATCAAAACATTTAACAATCATTCTTATACCTCCAACTCTTTGCTCTACTATACCTATGACTTCTTTTCCTTTGGGTAGAGGAGCTCTAGTTATTACTTGATTTTCTTGTTCTTCATTTTTACTATTTTTATCCATATTATTATTATCAATATCCAGTTTATAAAATTATTGAAGTAAAAAAATAGATAAAAAATTAAAAAAATAATAACTTTTTCCTCTTTTTACAACAAAACAAGAGCAAACGGAATTTCTTGACAATATTTTATTCCTTCTTTATCTATTAAACCGCATTTTAATGCTATATTAACAGATTTTTCTCCAACAATATTAAAAGTAGCATCTTCTTTTTTCATTTTATTAATAATATCAATTAATTCTTCTTCATTAATTTCTTTTCCTTTAAAAAAAACTTCTTTGACATCTAAAATTATTTTACCTTCTTGAAATTTTTTTCCTAATAGATCAGAATCACATATTGAAACAACATTTCTATAAGATTTGTGAATTTTAACTAACATAACTCAAAAAGAAAAATAAAATTTTTAAATTTTTTCAAAAAACCTTTTCAATAATTATTTTTAATTTGAAAATGTATTCCTTATTAAAATAAAACTAAAACAACAAACATACCTAAATACATCTTCTTTATAATTCTTTTTTATTTATAGATTGAAATTACCTATTTACTGCCTATTCTACATACAGTTGTTCCGCAATTAGGACATTTTCCTTTAAACATAATTGTACCCTTTGCTGTTTTTGTTTCTTTTGCATCTTTTATTTCTACTTTTTTCTTACACTTAACACAATAACCCTCTGTCATTTTTACCTCCTTTCAACCTTTTAATTAATCCTTTTGTCCTTTTTAATATCTCTTTTTCTTTTACTTCTAAAACTGAATCTATTTTAGGATCATACTTTAAAATTTTTTCTTTTTTTGTATTGTAAAATAAATATAAGCCGTTGATTTTTCCTAAATAAATGTTTATTTCTTCTTCATTTATCATTTTTATAAATTTTATATTTTAGGTATAGAATGTTTTGCGCCACAAGCAAGACAATGAATGAAATAAAATGAATCTTTTCTCTCTAATTTAGTGTCAGGTTTTTTACATTCTTTACATATAACAAATTTTTCTATATAAGATTTTATTTTTTCATTTATGTCTTTTATTAATAATTTTCTTTGTAAAATTAATCTGTTTCCTATTTTTTTAGAAGGAGTAGCTAATTCTTTTTGTAGATATTTTTCTAAATGTTCTTCATTTCTGTTAAGATAGGAACATATATTAGAAAAATTCATTATTATAGTATTTTTCCCTTCTTGTGTTACTTCTATTTCCGGAATCTTGAATCTCTCTCCTTCTATAGGAATTGATTTTATTTTTGAATATGCTTCTTCAAGCATTTGTTCATAAGTTTCCATTTTAATCAATAAAATAATATATTTATAAAAGTAATGATTTTCAAATTTACTTTATGATAAATTATAAAATAAAAATTTTATTAATTTAACTTTTAAAATTTTAAAGAAAAAATTAATTATTTTAATCTAAAATTCTTACTTTTCCAGGTCTTGGTTCATAAATTATTCCTTCTTCTAAAAGTTTTATAATCTCTTTATTTATCGTTTCTGGATCATTTTTTATTTCAAGAATTATTTTATCCAAATCTATACCACCATTATCATCTTCATTTTTTATCATTTCTAAAATTTTTTCTCTTAAATCTAAAATTTCTTTTTTATCTATTTTTCTTGTTTTTTCTAATTCTAATTTTCTTATTAATAAATAAGAAGGTTCTTTTTTCTTAATTATTTCTGGGATAATATAAATTTCATTATTAAAATATCTTAAAGTTCCTATAACAACAATAGTATCTCCTGTAGAAAATTCTTTAAATTTTTCTATGTCGTTACCAAATATTTTTAATCTTATTTGAGAAGAAGCATCATCTATTGTAAATGATAAATATTTCTTTTCTTCACTTTCGCTTTCAAATTTATCAATTATATTTGCAACTACATTTACTCTTATTAATTGTTTCCCATCAAAAGGAACATAAAGAAATTTTTCTCCATCTAAAATAGGTTTTTCTTTTAATATATCCGATATTCTTACTTTATATGCTATTGCTCTTTTTATTATTTCTGTCATTTTTAATTTTATTAAATATACTTTTTAAATATGTTTATATTCTTTGAATATGACCTTTTCTTGGATGAAAAATATCTCCTTGTAATGTTAGTTTTTCTAAGGCTTCTTCAATATCTTTTTCACTCATTTTACCTTCTAATTCCTTTTTTATTTCTTCTATTGGAATTAACTTTCCTAATTTACTCTCCATTCTTATTATCGTATCCTTTACTTGTAAAATTTTACTTCTTTGGCTTGTACTAATTCCAGTCGCAATTCTATCAATATCAAAACTTTTTGTTTCATAATCATAACCAACTTGTTGTAAAGAATAATTCATTAATTCAATTGCTCTAATTGCATCCTCTTTTGTTACCTCTTCAGATAATCTTGCTCTTGCAGAAGCTTCTGATAACCTTATTAATGCTTCTAATTGTCTTGCAGAGATTGGAATTGGTTTTATAGTTTCTTCTACAAAAGTGGTCGGATTATTTCTTAAATTTACATAAAAGGATTTTATTTCTTCCATTGCTTCATCTGTCAAAACAGGGAAAATTTTTTGTTTAGAATAGGCTATATATTTTTTAAATAATTCAGGTTCTATTAATAATTTTTCTTTAGCTTTTCTGTGTTCTGATAAAACATGACTTGCTATTAATTCATCTTTTGTTCTATCTGGTTTGTCTTGTAAAACAAATATTAAATCGAATCTATTAATTAAAGTAGGAGGAATATCTATTTGCTCTGAAACAGGATCATATAAATTAAATCTTCCCATTTTAGGATTTCCTGCTGCTAAAACAGAAGTTTCTGCTCTCAAAGAAGCTTGAACGTTAGCTTTACTTATAGTAACTGTTTGTTGTTCCATTGCTTCGTGCATTGCACTTCTATCTTGCGGATCCATTTTTTCAATTTCGTCTATACATACAATTCCTTTATTAGCCAATACCATTGCTCCTGCCTCTAAACTCCATCCTTTTAAATATTCATCTCTAACAACAGTGGCGGTTAAACCAGCGCCAGTTGCACTTTTTCCTACGACATATCTTCCTTTCGGGGCCATAGAAGAAATAAATTTTAATATTACAGATTTAGCTACACCAGGATCACCTACAAGTAATATATGAATATCACCTCTTGTTTTAGTTCCGTCAGATCTTATTTTTTTATAACTTCCAAAAAGCTGTAGAACAAGGGATTCTTTAATTTTTTCATAACCATAAACACTCGGAGCAATACTACTAATAAATTTTTTAAATAAATCAGGAGAGGATGCTAATTCTTTTATTTGTCTTTCATCTTCTTCATCTATTTCTAATTCAGAATAAGATTCTTCTAAAGGGACTATGTTATTAGCTTCTATTGCAATATCACTTCTAGTTAATAAACTTCCTGTTTTACTTACTATAGGAATTTCTTTTAATATTCCAACAATTTCAACTCTAGAACCAGGAGTAGTTTTTTCTTCCATTTTTGGCTCAACTAAATCTTCTTTTAAAAATACATCTAATCTCCTCGGCTGTTCTCCTCCAGAAAGATTTTCAGGACATTCTTCTATTACTATTCTTTGTGCATCAACCATCTCTTTTAGCAATAATTTAAATCCAGATTTTCTCCCGCAGCTACATCTTGAAGGTTCTCTAAATTTATTATCTATTTGTAATATTGTTATTTTTGTTCCGCAAGAAGGACATTCAAATTTTGCATTAACCACTTGAGGTCTTACTTCAGAAGTTTGTCTTATTATTCCCTGAACTTTAACAAATTTATTAAGATGTTTGCTTCTTAAATCACGAATTTTTTCAAAATATGGGAAGTTATATATTCTAATACGCGGTTTTTCTATTAATCCTAATTCATCTAATGCTATTTCTAGTATTTGTAGTGTTCCTTCAGGATTTTGTATAAGATTTTCTGATAGTTCATAAGAAAAAGATGCTAATTCATTAAAATCTACATAAACAACATTAATTCCTTCTTTTTTCTTTTTTCCTATTTCCCTTTTGTAAAATTCAAAAAAATTTTTCGCTTCAAAAATTAAATCTTCAATATCTTTTTTTTCTATATTTTCGTTTGTCATAGATAAAAAGAGAAAATTAGTTTTAAATTATTTTCTATTATAAAAAATATATAAATTTTATACTTATAAGTAAAAAAAATAAAAAAAAATAAAATAAAAAAATTTAATCCTTTGCAAGGGCAAAAGCTGATTTTATAGCAACAACAATTGTTGCAGGAGTAAATAAATAGATCAAATAAGCAAATATAGGCCCAATTATATTTAAAGAAAGAAGGAATTGGCCTCCTAAGCTGCTTACTAATACAAGAGATGTTCCAATTAATAAAAACTTTAAGGATTCTTGACCTGATATATTAAATAATCCTATCAAAATACCTATAATAACTAAAACTACTCGAATCCATGCTTGATTAGCAATTTGTTCTGAAAATAGGCCTAAGATTAAAGCAAGAATAACTCCTATTAAAAAAGCCCATGCACCAACTATATTTTTCTTTTTTGCTTTTGCTGGCATTTTACCTCCTTTTGTTTTTAAAATTAAGTTTTCTTTATTTTATAAATCTTTTCATGTTCAAAAAATAAACAATACAAACAAGGAAAAAATAAAAAATTAATTATATATTCTCTATTATAGAAATATTTATAAATAGATGTAACTAAAAAATTACAACAAAAATTAAAAAATAAATAAAAATGAAAAGTAAATTTTTAATTTTAGCAACAATTTTGTTTAGCTTAACAATATTAAATTTTGTTAGCGCAAGTTTAATTTTTTCTCAAAATTCAGTTTATCTATCAAAATCCATTAACTCAACAGAAATAATTTTAACAAATAATGAAAATGAAACTGTAACCATAACATATCCAACAACAATAACAATTTATTCTGGAACAATCTTAAGAGACGAAATTTCTTACTCTATAAGTTTAGAAAACGCAACTTTAGAAGAAGGAAATAGTACAAAAATTATTATATCTTTACAAAAAAGTCCTTCTAATTGGAAAAACTTCAAAATAGGAAAATTGTATTCAACTATTATTACCTTTACTGGGAATTATTCTAATTGGACAGATAATAAAAATTTAACTCTTTACTTTGTTAATGATTTTTGTAAATATGGTGAAGTAGGAAAAATAGAAATATATAAAGTTACAGACGAATTAAAAGATAATGAAGATGAATGGATATGGCATCCTCTTGATAATATAAAAATAAAAGTTAATGATGTTTATAATGGATTCGATAAGTCTAAAAAAATAAAAGTGGAATATGCTTTATATGATAGTAATGGAAAAAATAAACTTGATTTAGAAAATATAGAAAGATACAAAATATTGAAAATAGACAGTGGAGATGAAAAAGACGTAACTTTTGAATTTAGAATTCCAGCAGATATTGAAGAAGGAACATATAAATTATTTGTTAAAGCATACATAGATGAAGATGAAGATGAAGGTTGTACTTCTATAATAAACAGCGAAACAATATATTATCAAGAAGTAGAAATTGAAAAAGAATATGATAGAGCAGTTATTATTGATGAATATGAATTAAATCCTATACAAGCAACTTGCGGAGAAAATATAATCTTAAATTTGCCAATATATAATATAGGAAATAAAGATGAAGAAAAAGTCCTTGTTAATTTATATAATAAAGAGTTAGGAATAAATTTATATGAGGTAATAGAAGAATTAGAAAAAGGAGAATCTACCTATGTAACATTTAACTTTGAAATACCACAGAATGCAACAGAAAAAATATACAATCTTGAAATTATTACATATTATGATTATGATGAAGATAATTCAAAATGTAATAAAGATACAGATATATATTGTTATGATGAAGATTCAAAAACAGATTTAGAAAAAAAATTTTATCAATCTATAACTGTAAAAGGAAATTGTATAACAACAACAAAAGAAAAAAATGTAAAGATAATGGCATCTTTGATGAATGAAGAAGAAATAAAAGCCGGAGATGAGGTAGAAATAAAAATAACTTTTACAAATACAGGAAATAAGACAACTTCTTATATAATCATGGCTAGTGATTATGAAGATTGGGCAAATTTAATAAGCCTCGAACCGCAATCTTTTAATTTAGTCCCTAGCGAAAGCAGAGATGCTGTATTGAAGTTTAAGATAAACAAAGATACTTATGGGGAACAAACTTTCAAGATTAAAGTTTTATTTGATGGAATAACAGAAGAAAAAAGCATATCTTTAGAAATTGAACCACAACAATCAAAATTTACAATAAGATTACCCAAGATATTTGAAGAAAATAAAATTTTACTTTGGATAATAATTGTTAATATTATCTTAATAATATTAATAATAATTGTTGCTATAAAAGTGTCTAGAAGTTAATTTTTTTCTTTTTCTTTTTTATTCTTTTTTCTAGTAAAATATTAGTATAAATACCTATAAAATATCCAACAATAGAACCAAAAATAATATCTGTTAAATAATGTTCTCCTAAATATAATCTTGAAAAAGCTACTAAAAGAGAAAAAATTAACCAAAAAAACTTGTAATTTTTATCAAAAAAAGGTAGAAAATTAAAACCTAAAGCAGAATGAAAAGAGGGAAAACTATCTCTTTCTAAAGAAAAAGGCCTAGTTCTTAAAAATATTATCTTTAAAAAATAAATTATAACTATTGTTAAAAAAACTGAAATTGGAATTTTTATTGCATTTTTTTTATTTTGAAATATTAAAAATAAAAATATACTTAATAAAAAAGGTATCAAAAAATTATAAGAACTTATAAAAGACATAAAATTAAAAAGAAATTTGTTTTTATTATTGTAAAAAAAATTAACTATTTTAAAATCATAAATAAAAGATAAAAATAAAATAGTTATTAATAATATTAAAGAAAATAATTTAAGTTGGATATTTTTTATTTTTTTCTTTTTTTTAGAATTTTTCATTTTTAGAATTATGTAAAAAGATATTTAAATATTTTCATTGTTTAACTTATTATGAGAAAAGAAAGTAAAATAATTTTTTTTATTATTTTAAGATATCTTTCTTGTTTAATTGTTTCTTTAAATGGTTTGTTTATATTCTATTATATATTTTCTCCAATAACTCTTCATTCTTTTTATTTTATAATAAAACTTTTTTATAATAATGCATCTTTATATGAAAATTCTGTTTTTTTAGATAATAGTAAGATAACTTTAGTTGAAGCATGCATAGCCGGTGCAGCATATTTTTTAATTTATATTTTAAACTTTACAACACCAATGAAACCAAGAAAAAGAATATTCTCATTATTCTTTTCTTTTTCCCTATTTTTTATAATAAATCTTTTAAGAATTCTCATTTTTTCTTTTCTATTCAAAAATAATTTCTTTTTATTTGAATTTTTACATTTGTTAGTTTGGTATTTTCTTTCAGCAATAATAGTTTTTTTTGTTTGGTTTTCTACTATAAAATTATTCAAAATTAAAGAATTTCCAATCAGAGAAGATATAAAAAAATTTATTTCTATCTTAAAAAATGATAATAAAAAATAGAAAAAATAAAATAGTTATATTAAATGTAGAAAAATATAGCGGTATAAAGAAATTTATTGGTCTAATGTTTAAAAAAAGCCCAAAAAAAGCTTTGCTTTTTGAATTTTCTTCCCCTGTAAATAGAAAGATACATTCTTTTTTTTGTAAACCTTTTTTGGCGGTATGGTTAAATATTAACAACGAGATTGTTGAAGTTAAATTAATAAATAAATTAGGAATTTATTCTCCCAAAAAAAATTTTTGTAAATTATTGGAAATTCCCTTAACAAAAAAATATTATCTTTCTATAAAAAAAATTTTAAAAAGAAAAGATTTAAATACTTTCGTTGAGAATTAATTTAATAAAAAGGGAGGTAAAAATGGGAAAAGTTATTTTAAAAAATGCTGTAAAAAGAAAAGAAGGTTACCTTTACTATGTTGATGGTAAAGGAAATGTTTGTGAAGCTAAGATGGTCAGAGGCGGGAAAAAGAAAAAGAAATAAAAAATAAGTTTTAATTTTAAATTTTTATTTTTGTAATTTTTCACATATCAACTACTACTTGAATTATGTATTTATTTTTAATCTTTTTTATAATCATATTATTATAAGTTATTGCCTTTATTTCTGAAAAAATTTCATAATTTTTTGTTTCATCTCCAATTAATTCTGTTTTTAATTTTAATTTCTTTTTATCAATTTTTATTTTTTTAATCTTAGATGGAATAAAGTTTTTTGAATAAATCAGAATTAAAATTTCTTCTAAAAAATTGTATAAAAGTTGTTCTAAGTTTTTACCATTTACACTAAAGATTATTTTTATTCTTTCCTTTATTTTATTTTTTGTTATTAAACTTAACATAGCATAAACAGAATTCTTAAAAGCTTCTTCTAGAGTTATTCCATAAGCTTGAAACATTCCATCTGCTGTATGTTCTAAAATTCTAAATTTTTTCTTCATTTTATTCTTTCCACATAAAAATTTTTATAACCTTTGGTTCATATTGGTAAATTGTAGAAGAAATAACAGTTTCTGAAGAAAAGACTTCTTTTTTATAAAAATCCATTGAACATATTTCATCTAATGAACATATTCTTATTGTATAATTAAAAGATTTAGGTATTTTATTTTCTAAAAATATAATTATTTTTTCTGTATTGTTTTCTAATACCTCTTTTCTTAATTCTTCATTATTAGATATTTCTAAAAGAAGGGCTTTTTGTAAAGAGTAAATTTCATCTGAAATGTCTGCTCTATTTACATTTTTCACATACAAAAAAAATAGAAGAGAAAATATTAGTAATACTGCTATAAAAGCTTCTATTATTCTTACCCATCCTTTTTTATTTTTACTTATTCTCATTTTAATAATTTATTTTAAATTTACCCATTCATCATATCTTTTACCATACTTTTATTTGCATAAAAATATATTCAAAAGTCCCATTAGGATAAAATATTTGTTCTGGAATAGTTCTTGAATATACTACTGCCTTTTCTGGTGTATTGCCTAAACTTATTATTTTATTAGTTCTCTCTAAATTATAAAAGTCAATAGCAAAATTTTTTGTTTGTGGTAATCCAATTCTATCTTTTAGTTTTGAATAATTAGTTTCGTATTCTTTTTTGAAAGTTTCATTTAAATATTTAAATGAAATAGAATAATAACTTCTTAACATACCTAAAGTATAATTTTTTTTATCAATTTTTCTATTACAATTGTTCCCATCTAGATTATTTTCTAAAAAATCTTCCGAAAAATAAATATAATAAAAATCTATCTGAGAAGAAAAATTAGAATATATAACATAATTATTTTCTTTTATTGTATGCATGGAATCGTAAATTGTGTTATTTAAATCTTTTTTTGTTAAATTCTTATTTCTTAAATTATCATCATCTTTAATCTCAAAATTATAACATCCTTCATAACTTTCATTTAATTTAATAGAATATATAATTATCTCTTTTTTCAATTCTTTTTCTATACTTTGCTGTAATAAATTTAAATATGTTTGTTCATTTCCCATTTTTTTAAATGGATTAAAAAATATTAAAAGAAAAATTAAAAATCCTATGAAAATTACAAATGATAATAATATTTCAAGATGGCTTTGTGATTTTTTATTTTTTATCATTTTAATTAAATTTAGCCTATGAATGAATTTGCTCCTAAATAAATTAATAATGATGTTGTGATAAGGATAAAAGAGTGTTTTAATCCTGCTTTTATACTTCCTTCTGATAATTTTCCTATAATTATTCCAGCAAAAAAGCTTTGTACTAACAGTAATACAAACATCATTGTTGATACAGAAATCTCTTTTTCTTCGTTCGGATTATTTTCTTGATTGGTCACATTATAAGAAGAAATATCTATATTTGTTGAAAAAATACTCGATTCTCCAAGATTAGATAATTCGCTTGTTAATGGAATTATTTTGAATTGCATTATTAGCATAATGATTAAAAAAACAAAGAATATTATATAACCTTCTATTGTTAAACCATAAATTATTGCTTTTCTTTCTTCTTTTAATTTTTCTATATCCCTGACAGATTTAGAAACATTTTCTAAAATATCTTCTATTGATCCACCAGCTTTTTCAGCTTCTTTTATTAACATTATAGATCTCGTTACAATATTGCTTTTAACATCTTTAGCAAAAGTATCAAATGCTTTTGAAACAGGAATTCCTATAGATATTTGATTTGCAAGTTTTTGTATATAAAATGTTAAAGGACCATAATCCTTATTTCTTAAATTAATTATTGCTTTACTTATAGGAGTTCCTGATTTTACACTTTCTACTAAATCTCTAGAAAATTCTAAAAACATCCTTCCTTTTTCTTGTTCTTTGCTAGTTTCTAATACTAAATCAACAAAAAAAGGTAAAGTAGCAATTACGAATCCTACACTTAATAGAAAATAATACAAATTTTTATCTTGTTTAAATAAAAAAATAAAACCAAATACTATAATCAAAAAAAAAACTATCATTCCTATAATGTGTGGTTTTTTTATTTTCATTTTAATAACTTGTTTGTTTTAAATTTAAAAATAATATGAAAATTATGTTAATTATAGAGATACACCCTATAATAATAGATAATAACAGAACAGAGGAAAATCCTATATTTATTATTTTTGTTGACATTAAAGCTATTAACAATCCAAATATCATAGGAGCAGCAATAACAAGACTTATATAAATATCCATAAAAGTTTCTGCTTCTTTTGTATATTTCTCTTTTTCTATTTTATATTCAAAAAATAAAGTTTCTGCCCTCTTTTCCAAAAATTCTGTTATGTTTCCGCCGGTAGTTATTATTGCCCCTATCCCTAAAAATAATTCCGATAATTCTTTAGATGGTGTTATCTTTGCAACGTTTTTTAATGCTGTAACTAAATCATAACCATATAAATTTATTTGATTCATAACTTTAATAAACTCTTTCTTTATATTAGGGTATTCTTTACCAAAAGCAATTATCTTAAATATATAAGAAGGTTCTACTTTTGAGCTTGATATAGCGGCCATATTTAAAACAACAAAAGGAAGTTCTTCTTTTATTTTTGTTTCTATACTTTTACTTTCTGTAGCAGGATAAAAATAAAAAATGAAAAAAGTAAAAAAGGGTAATAAAAAAATTATCCAAATATATTTGATTAAATCTAATTTTAAGAAAAAATAACCAAAAATCAAAAAAAAAATACTAAGTATAAAAGATAAAAAAGAAGAGAAAAAAGCCATAGACAGATAAGAATTTGTCAAAAATGGAATTGATGCTTTTTTTAAATTTTTTTCTAAATCAATAAAATATCCTTTTTTTAAAAGAGAATTAGAAAGATTAAGGAACATTTTATTAGAAATTCTTTTATAAAAATTAGATTTTGCTATATTCATAGAATAATCTTCTTGATTTTTAATTTTTTTTTCTTTTAATCTTTCTATTGCTTCTTCACTAATCCTTAATTCTTCCAAAAATTTTTCCTTATCTTTTTTATTAATTATTATGTTAATTTGTTTTCCTTTACTATTATAACTTATATTTGAAAGCTCTTGCGAGCTTTCTTTTTTTAAATTTTTTTTATCTTTTACCTCATTTTTAAAAGGTGGAAATTCTCTGAAAGGAGATATATTCTCTATTATTTTTGGTATAGACTCGTTAAGTATTTTTAATTGATTTAATAAAGAATTTATTTTTTTTTCTATAATTATTTTTTCTTCTTTGCTATTCGATAAAAAAAATTTTTCGTTTAAAGATATTACCTCGCTAATTATTTCTTTTTCTCTTTCAATATTTGATAATAATCCCTCTAGTGTCATGTTAAAAGTTTAGATATTTGTGAATTTATTTTAATGATCTCTTTTTTAGTTTTTTCATAATTTTCAATATCTTTCTTTGTATAATATTCTTCTAATTTTCTACTTATTTGTTCTAATGAGTTAATTAAAATATACAACAAAGAGATTCTTTCTTTACTTAACATTTTTCACTCTTTTTTAAAATAAAAGGATGTTAATTTTATAAATCTTTTGAATATATTTAAGAAAGGAGATTATATTTTAACATTACTGCTTGTGGGTTTTTATAATATTCATTTATTTCTTTCTGTACTGTTTCAAAATCATATATTTTTCTTTTAAATAATTCATATAACAGTCTTGTTCTTATCTCAAACTCTTTTAATATTTGTTGTTTAGTAAAACCATGCCTTTGACATATTTTATCAAAAACTTTTGATTCTTTTTTAAAATAAAATTTGTCATCTGCAGGATTCCATACAAAGGGGGTATTTGTAGTGGCTATTCCGTCAGGATCTACATTTATTATTTCAGAGATACTTCTTAATCTTCTTGTTTCTTGATTTTTTACAATAACATGACTCATTATTGTAACAACATCTAAAGTATTTACAAGTGTTGGAGATAGTTCTATTGGTGGTGTTTCTAATCTTTTTATTACCGTATCAACAGAATCTGCATGTATTGTTGATAAAGACGCGTGCCCAGAAGCCATACCTTGAAATAAAACAAAAGCTTCTTTACCTCTTACTTCTCCCACTATTACATAATCTGGATTTTGTCTAAAAGAATTTTTTAATAAAGAAAAAAGATCAACTTCCCCAATATTCCCAGTTCCAATCGCAGTTCTAGCTACAGCAGGAACCCAGTTCTCTTTTGATAAATTTATTTCTCTAGTATCTTCTATAGAAACTATTCTTGCTTCTGGTGGTATAAAAAAAGAAATTGCATTAAGTAAAGTAGTCTTTCCAGAACCAGTTCCACCAGCAATTAATATGTTGCATTTATATTGTATTAAAATCCAAAAATAAGCAAGCATTTCTGGAGAAAGAGTATTCATAGACAAAAGGTGAATAGGAGTCCAAGGAGTTTTTGTAAATTTTCTTATTGTAAATGTAGGACCTCTACTTGTTACATCAGTAGTATATGTAGCATTAACTCTACTTCCGTCAGGTAAGGATCCATCTAATAATGGAGAAGCATAAGAAATATATCTACCACATCTTTGTGCAAGTTTTTCTACAAAACTTGCCAAATTTTCAATATCTCTAAAAATAATGTTTGTTCTTAAATTTCTATATAATCTATGGACAATATAAATAGGTGTATTAACTCCATTGCATTCTATATCTTCAATAAAATAATCATTTAATAAAGGTTCTATTTCATTAAATCCAATAAAATTTCTGTAAAGATAATAAAAAATTTTATTGTAACTTTCTTCTGAAACTTTTAAAACAAGTTCAGAAATTAATAATTTAGCTGTTTTATCAATATATTCTATAAGTGATTCTATTGTTCTTTCTTTTAGTAAGTTTATATTTATAATCTCTTTCATTCCTTCTTCTAATTTAGAAAGAATTTGTTTTTCATAATCATTTAATATAGGTTCTTCTACTTCGTATAATACTTCTTGTTCAGAATGATTCCAATAAATATGAACAAAAACGTATGGAGGTATTAATGCATATCTTAAATCTATTTTTGACCTATCGCTAAATCTTGGAAGCTGCGGAATAGTTGGTTTTAAGTTTATTTCCATTTTAAGATAAAATAAAATCTATTTGATATTTACTTGTTGTCTCTTCATACTTTACGTTTCTTATATAAATTTTATATGGAATCGGTGTTTGTGTTAGTTCTTTATTTTCTTCTTTTCCGTTATATGTTATATTTACATTTTTTTCTTTATATTTCAAATACAATTTTATTTTATAATCATTTGCCTTTTGTTCTGTTAAAATGTTTATGCTACCTCTTTTAACCTCTTTTCCAGGCTGGGAATAAGAATATTTACTATCAATTTCAAATTCTATTGTATCATTTTCTGAGTTTATTCTCATTTTTCCTTTTTTTATCATTATCTCACTTATTTCTCTAGTATTTCCCGGGCCATACACAAGTAATTCTTGAATTTTTGATTCTATTATATTTAAACTTTCTATACTGTTTTCTATAATAAATTTATCTTGTCTTTCTTGTATAGTTGGTTTTACAACAGCAAGAACAATTCCAATTATAGAAAGCATTATCACAGTATAAATTACAGTTTCTATCCATACCTGTCCTTTTATTTTCATTTTACATTTAAGTGCACTTTTTAATGTTATATGATTGTGATGTTATATCACAAGTTTTTCCATTAATCATAACAGTTATAGTAGAATAACTAACATTTCCTAAAGAAAATATATAAGTTAATGCTTCCCCTCTTTCTGGTAAAACTATTGTTGAAGATCCATCATACATTTTAACACCATTTAAATTAGTTCCATTTTTTAATTCATATCCTTTAGAACTTGCACCTGAAGATAAAGATATGTATATTCCATCTATTTCTTTTTGGTCAGATCCTCTTTCAATTTGTATTAATGTAGATGTACTATTAGAACAAGTATATTCTGAATCTAAAATATTTATATAATCCATATACTCATAACAAGAAGATTTTCCTATATCTTTATTAATAATTTCTTTTACAAACTTTCCTAAGGTTAATGTTGCTATTATAGTTATTACTACTAATAACAAAGTAGCAATTACAGGAGATATTGCTCTTTTATTTTTTTTTATCATTTTCCCTCTTTTTTATATTAAATTATTATTTTTAATTAATTTTTATATGGTTTCTGCTAAAAAAGTATTCTCTTTACATGTATATTGTGTCTTTTTTCCTTTTTCATTTTCACCTAAAATAACAGGAATTACTTCTATTGAATCTTTATTTTTTAATGAATCATCTTTTATACTTTCTCCAGCACCTATTAGAATGCTTTTATTTATTTCATAATTCTTTATTTTTCCTTTTTCTTTTAATCTTAATTGTAAAGAATAAATTGGATAATTTCCTATATTAGAAAAACTAATTTCTCCACTATCTTTATTATAATAAACTTCTAATCTTATTTCTCCACATACTTGTTGTGCTGGTTTTTCTTTTTTTTGTATAGATTCTTTTATAAAACTTTTTGCCCATATAAAAACTATTAATACAAGAATTATTACTATTACTACTAATAACAAAGTAGCAATTACAGGAGATATTGCTCTTTTATCTTTTTTTATCATTTTCCCTCTTTTTTATATTAAATTATTATTTTTAATTTAAATACTTTTCTAAATCTCATATACAATTTTTTATTTCTTGTTCTATTTTTTGATTCGAACATAGTAATTTATCATTCTTTATAGTATGAGTTGGAATTACATTGATTTTTGTTATTAAATTCAAATTAGAATAATCAAAAATAGCCAAAACTTCTTCATTATCAGACGCATTTAAATTATTTTGAAAATAATATTCAAAACTACTAATATTTCTTATTTTTCCTTGAGGAAAACTATTTTTTAAATTTATAGACATAATTGGTAATTGTGTAGAATTTGATGCTTTTATTATTGCCCCACTTATGTCATATAGCCCCATATTTTTTAAGGTTAAATTTAATATTTTATTAGAAGAATCACAAGAATAATCCTTTATTATTAATGATAATGTTTCTGGACATTCTTCTGTTTTTGTAGGAATTTGTCTTTTCATCCATGTATAAACCAAGACACTCAAAGATAAAACTATTGTTATAATTAAAACATAAGCTACTATTTCACTTATTGCTTTTTTATTTTTCATTTTACTATTTTTTTATTTTGAAGATACTGTTTGATTTCCTGTTGTGATTACAAAATAAAAGTTTTGTCCTTCTTTTATGTTAAAAGATTTATAAAAATTTATTTCTGGAACATTTATTAAAAT
This sequence comes from Candidatus Pacearchaeota archaeon, assembly GCA_038874355.1. Taxonomy (NCBI): domain Archaea; kingdom Nanobdellati; species Candidatus Pacearchaeota archaeon. Next base: position 359,117 of record JAVZCO010000001.1, read on the forward strand.
TTTACCTTCTTCATCTAAGGTTTGGGTTATATCATAAATTATTATACTTCTTATTTGTGTGTTTTGGGTAATACGATCCCCTTCTCTTCCTATTTCCATACTTATTTCTCCACCAGTAGTAGAATTTATTATAATCGCCTTTAAATTATTTTTATCTCCATATATAAAAAGCCATGTTGGGTAAATTCCTTCTGTTGTTGTTACGTATTTTTGCGAATATTCTGTATAATTCGTGATCCAAATTTCTATTAAAGAATTCAAATCTTTTTTATTAACTATCCCATAGTCAATAACCTTTGCGGTTTCTAATTCTATTACATCTTTTATACTATAAATTGGATATTTTTCCTCTTTTGTCCTTATATAATTAAAACTTAAAGTTATTATTAAAATTACTCCTATTATTATTATTGCAGCCATCAAGTAAAATTGATTTTTTTTATTCATTTTTACCTTTTATTAAATATAAAAATAAATTCTATTTATAAATATTTTCAATAATATTTAATAAACCTCAATTGATAATAAAAAAATTTGAAAGATAAATGAAATACAAATTAAATTTTATATCCTAAATATAATAAAAATATTAAAAAGTAAATATCAAAGAGTGCAGATCAGGAAGCTAGCTACATAAGAATTAATAAACTTATCTTGAGTATCCTTGTTCTTGTAACCCTACAAGCATCTTAACTTTTACTTAGTGCTGCTTCATTCCTGACCTCGCACGTTTCGTAAAAGCAAGATCGAGTAGGACAAGAACTCATTGTTAACTCAAGGGTTTATTAATTCCTATCTCACCAGCTTCTTTACGGCTCGCCATAAGTCCATTTGCGATTGGCAGAGGACTAACCTGCCCACCTGATCTGCATTATTTTAAAGAAAAAGAAGTTTATAAAGTTTATTTTTAAAAAATATAACAATAGATTTAAATATTAATTTAGTTTTTATAAAAATGAAGAAAATGAAAATAATCAAAGATATAGAAAATGAAATTATTTCAAATTTATCTAAATTATTAAAAATAGATAAAAAAGAAATACAAAAAAAATTAGAAAAACCTTATTTTAAAGAATATGGAGATTATGCTTTTCCATGTTTTATCCTCGCAGCTAAATTAAAAAAACAACCTGTTATTATAGCAGAGGAATTATCTAAAAAATTAATAAAAAAAATAAAGAATGTAGATATAAAAGCACTTAATGGTTATATAAACTTCTATTTAGATAAAAAAATTATTGCAACCGAAATTTTAAATAAAATTTTAAAGGAAAAAGAAAAATATGGTTCAAAAAATATTGGTAAAAAGATTTCTATAGAACATACTTCTTTAAATCCAAATTCTTCTCCACATGTTGGGAGAGCAAGAAATAGTATAATAGGAGATTCTCTTGCTAGAATATTCAAATTTTTAGGTTATAAAGTAGAAACATATTATTATGTAAATGATGTAAGTAAGCAGATAGCAATGATAGCATTAAAATTTAAAGGTAAAGAAAATTTTTCTCAATTATTAGATTTATATATAAAAGTAAATAAAGAAATAAAAAATGATCCTGAATTAGAAAATAAAGTTTTTGATTTATTAGAAAAATTTGAAAAAGGAAACAAAAAAGTAAAAGAAAAATTTAGAAAAATAGTAAAAATAGCATTAGAAGGACAAAAAAAAATCCTTAAAGAATTTGGAATAATCTTTGATAGATTTGATTACGAATCTTCTTATATTAAAAAAGCAAAAAAAATTTTAGAAGAATTCAAAAAAACAAAAAGATTATTTATAGATGAAAATGGAAGATTTGTTTTAAATGAAGAAGGTTATAATTTAGAAGGAAAGATTAAATCTCCTGTCTTAGTTTTAGCAAGAAGTAATGGAACTGCTTTATATGCATTAAGAGATATAGCATATACAATAGATAAAATGAAAAGATGCGATGAAAGTTATATAGTGTTAGGAGAAGATCAAAAAATTTATTTTCATCAATTAAAAATTGCTTTAGAAATTTTAGGAAAAAAAGCACCTAAAGTTATTCATTATTCTTATGTTTTAATAGAAGAAGATGGAAAGATAAAAAAACAGTCAACTAGAAGTGGAGATGTAATTTTACTAGAAGATTTTATGAAAGAAGCTGTTAAAAAAGCACAAGAAGAAATAAATAAAAGAAAAACAAAAGGAGATGCAAAAAAAATAGGATATGGAGCTGTAAAATATGCCATAATAAAACAAGATCCTAATAAAAATATAATTTTTAAATGGAAAGATGCTTTAAATTTTGATGGAAATTCTGGCCCTTATTTACAATACAGTTATGCAAGAGCATCTTCAATAATAAAAAAATCAAGAATAAAAATAAAAAAAATATCTATAGAAAATTTAAATGATTATGAAATAAATTTAATAAAAAAATTATCCGATTTTCCTTTGATAGTTGAAGAAGCTTATAAACATTTAAATCCATCAATTCTAGCAAATTATTCTTTCGAATTATGTAAAATATTTAATGAATTTTATCATAATTGTAATGTTCTAAAAGCAGAAAAAAAAGACAAAGGAAAAAGAATAGCAATTATTGAAGCATTTAGAATTGTTCTAAAAAATTCTTTATCTTTATTAGGAATAGAAGTTATAGAAAATATGTAAAAAATTATTTTAATTTATAATTATTTCAATTCGTCACTAGCCCATCTTCTTAAAGCTTCTCTTAATTCATAATGATTTTTAGAATAATTTGCTAAACTTATTTTCTTCATACACGCGTCTACAGCTTGTCTCATTGCTTTTGCTCCTGCAATACTACCATAAGGATGGCCATGAATTCCTCCACCAGCTTGTATTAAAATATTATCCCCCAAATGTTTGATTAAAAACGGAACGTGTCCAGGATGCAAACCGCCAGAACAAACTGCTAACATTGGCTTTATTTTATACCAATTTTGTTGTAATCTTGTTTTTGTCTCTTTAACATAATTTTCTTCTATTTCTTCTTCTATCTCATGAACTTCTTTAATACTGGTTTCCATTTTTCCTATACCAGTTCCTATATGTAAAGAATCTAATCCTATTAATCTAGCAATATCAGCTAAAACCATCATACTTACACCATGTTTTTCATTTCTTGTTAAAGCAGCGTGCATTGCTCTATGTCCGTGAATAACTAATTTTAAATTTCTATTTTCTTTTGATAAAGTTTGCAAGGCAGAAAAACCAACAGTTAACATATCAACCATGATGAATTTAGCATTTTGTTTCTTTACTAATTCTGCTCTTCTTATCATCTCTTCTGTTTCTGCTGTTACATTAATCAAATAAGCTTTTTTTTCTCCTGTTTCTTTTTCTGCTTTATCTTTCATTTCTAATGTTTTTAATAATCTTTTTTCAAATTTGTTAAAATCCTGACTTGAAAGATTTTCATCATCTTTAACAAAATCACATCCTCCTAACCATGATTCATAAGCAGATTTTGCATGTTCTTCTGTTTTTAATCCTAATTTTGGCTTAACAATTGTTCCAACTAATGGTCTTTTTTTTATTCTTAATATTTTTCTTATACCCTTTAATCCATATAAAGGACCATAAAAACTTTTAATTATAGATTTAGGAAATTGAATATCTTCTAATCTCAAAGCTTTTACATCTTTCATACCAAAAATATTTCCTGCAACACTGCTTAATATATTAGCCATATTTCCTTTTTCAAATAATTCAGAAGGATATGCTATCTTAACATATTCTCCTTTTATAGAAAACACTTTTGCTCTCAAATCTTTAACATAGTTAAATTTTGGTATTTCTGTCCAAGTTCCAACAGAAGATTCTGCTGCAACTCTTTCTGCAGCTTCTTTAATTGTTAAATTATTGGCCGGTTCTATTCTAAATAAACAAACAATATCGTCCTTTGGTGTGTATTTTAGATTTAAATATTCATCATACATCTTTTACCTCTTTTTTATTTATCTTAAAAATTAAGATATTATTCCTACTTTTCTTTCTTTTAAAATTTCTTTAAAATAATTATTAATAAAAATCTCTTTTCCACAATTTTCTTCTTTAAAGTATTTATTGTCTATTAATCCTGTAATATCATATACATCTTTTCCATTTATTACAAAACAGTCTCCGGCATTATCATGTTTTTTTATTTCGTCTTTATTATATACTTTTTCTTGTTTAATTACAATATTTCCAGTTAAATTAATTCTTAAAGAGATAAAAAAAATTAAAGTTAGCAAGATAATAAATGATAATAATAAATATAACTTCTTAGTTCTTTCTTTTTTTATTATCATTGTTTGTATAAAACAATTTTAATTTATAAATTTATTTATTAGAAAAATTTTTCATAATTTCATAAAACATAGAATAAAAACAGGAAGAAAAATAAATAGAATTGAGAAAAATATAAGCTTGAAATTTTTTTTCCCTTATTATCTCTTCTGGTGCTTTTTCTACTTTTTTCATTAAATTATACCAACCACAAATTGGGATCCAATCTTTCCAATCATATAATTTATTTTCTAATTCTTTTTTCATTTTCTTTTTTTAAGAATTTTTAACTTATAAATTTTTTTAACTTATTTTCCTTATCTTTGTCCCTTCTTTTGTATCATCTATAATATATCCTTTTTCTCTTATTTTTTCTCTAATTTTGTCTGCTAATTCAAAATTTTTTTCTTTTCTTGCTTTTTCTCTCTCTTCTATCATTTTTTTTATATCTTCTGAAACATCTATTCTTTCTTTTTCTAATAAATTCAATCCTAATACTTTATCTATCTCTTGAATTGTTCTATACTTTCCATTTGCTTTTTTATCTCTAACTAAATTCCATAAAACCTGTAATGCTTTTGGAGTGTTTAAATCATCATTTATTGCTTTTATAAATTGATTTAGATACTTCTTATTTATTTTTCCGTCGTCTTTTACTTCTGAAATAATGTTTTTTAATCTTTTATAAGAGTTTTTTTCATTTTTTAATATCTCTATAGAAAAGTCTAAAGGTTTTCTATAATGTCCTCTTAATATAAAATACCTATAAATCATAGGCTCAAAACCCATTTCTTCTAATTCTTTTAATGTGTATAAGCCGCCAGTACTTTTGCTTATCTTTTTTCCTTTGAATGTTAAAAAATTTTCATGAAGCCAATAATTCACAAATTTTTTTCCTGTTGCTGCTTCACTTTGTGCTATTTCGTTTGTATGATGAACCGGTATATGATCTATACCACCAGTATGAATATCTATTGTTTCTCCTAAATATTTCATACTCATAGCTGAACATTCTATGTGCCAACCTGGAAAGCCTTTACCAAAAGGGCTTTCCCATTCTTGTTGTCTTTTTTTATCTTTAGGAGAAAATTTCCATAATGCAAAGTCGGTTTTATTTCTTTTTTCCCCCATATTTATTCTTTTTCCTGCTTGCAAACCTTTTATTTTTAATCTTGCTAATTTTTCATAATCTTTAAATTTAGAAGTATCAAAATATATTCCATCAGATGTCTTGTAAGTGTATCCCCTTTCCTCTAATTTTTTTATTAATTCAATCATATCAGAAATATGTTCTGTTGCTTTACACCATACTTTTGGTTCTTTTATGTTAAGTTTTTTTAAATCTTCTTTAAAAATAGAAAAATAATATTCTGCTATTTCTTTTGCTGTTTTTTTTTCTTTTTCTGCTGCTTTTTCTATTTTATCTTCTCCTTCATCAGCATCACTTGTTAAATGTCCAACATCAGTAACATTTATTACCTGTTTTACATTATATCCATTATATTCTAATGTTCTTCTCAATATATCAGCAAAAATATATGCTTTTAAATTTCCTATATGCTGATAAGAATAAACTGTTGGCCCGCAGTTATACATAGTTACTTCTTTCTCATTTATTGGCTTAAAGATTTCTTTTTTTCTTGATAAAGTATTGTAAAATTTTATTTTTTCTCTTGTTTTTTTCATATTTCAATAAAAAAATAAGAATATAAAAATCTTTTTGAAATATTTAAATTAAAAAATTGATTTATTTATTTTTTATAAAATCAAAAAAAATTTATTAATCAATTGTTTTATATGGATTTTAATCTATTTATTTTAAGTTTTTTTATATACAAAATAAATTTTTTATTTTCCCTATTTTATCTCTAAGTCAAAAAAAGTAGAAGCATACGGTTGACCGTTTTTATACAATTCTATTCTATATCTTATCATACAAATAGGACTTTCTTTTTCTGTAACTATTCTTATTAAACCATAGCTATAATCTCCAGGCCTAATTGTAAACTCATCTGTTTTTCCTTTTAATATCAACTCCATAGCTTCTTTTTCTGTTATCCCACATTGCTTTTTTAATTCACTAGAATCTTCTCCTAATTTTACTTCATATTTAAACTTGCTTGCTTGATTACCACTATCTAAATTTTTTATTCCTATAGCAACACCAAATTCATTTCCTCTTTTTACTGTTGCTTTATTATTTGCTAAATAAGTAATAATAGGATTTGAATCATCTTCAGAAAACATTTTGTTTATTTGTTCTTTTACTTTATCATTTATAGTATCTACATTATATCTTGCTCCAGAAAAGATCGTTTTTATTAAAACTAATCCCATAATTAACATAGTCATAGCCAAAACTATTATAACAATAGTTCCTATACTTAATTCAATAGCAGCTCTTTTTTTCATTTTTTTAAATTTTTTATAGGTTTAATTACAAAAATCAAAGATAAAATAAACCATATCCATCTTAATTTTATTATATTATTTATAGCATTTATATTTAATAAGCTTACAATAAATAAGGTAAAGAAAAAAACACTAACTTTAATTAAAAAAAGATTAAAACAACTAATATCTTTTATTTCTAAACAGCACTCTTTTTTATTCCCTCTTTTTTTTACCATTTTTTCTTAAAAAAGAAATTTTTAAAGTTTATAAATATTTCTTTAATAAAAAAATTTTAAGTTTTTGTTTATTTTTTTGTAAGCTTTTTTTATTTTTTATATTTTATTATTTTTCGTAACTTTTTATTATTAAAATTCTATAAAAATTATTATTTATTCTCTCCATTCTTCAATTTTTTAATTTCAATCTCCTATAATTTTTATTAAAACTTTTTTATTTCTTTGCCCGTCAAACTCTCCATAAAATATTTGTTCCCAAGGACCTAAATCTAATCTACCGTTAGTTATTGCAATAACAACCTCTCTTCCCATAATTGTTCTTTTTAAATGCGCGTCTGCATTTGTTTCTCCAGTTTTATGGTGTTCGTAATTTCCTTCTGGAGCCAGTTTTTCTAACCAATTCATAAAATCCTTTTTTAATCCACATTCTTCATCATTAATAAAAACACTTGAGGTTATATGCATACTATTAACCAAACATAAACCATCCTCAATATCAGATTCTCTAACAGCTTTTTCGACTTCTTCAGTTATATTAACAAAATCTTTCTTTTTTTCTGTTCTTATTGTTAAATATTTTACATAACTCTTCATTTTATATCATTAATCTTTATAATATCAATTTTTCTTTTTCATTTAATATAAACTTCATTCATCTTATTCTCTATATAAATATTTCTTTTTTATTTTTAAAATAGTAATAGACTCTTAATGTATCTAGCTAATATTTTATCTTGTTTTAAAAAATGTATTTAGAAGTTTTTTAATTAGAAAATTTTCAAGCGCCCGCAGCAGGAATCGAACCTGCGAGCCCCGAAGGGCGCGGATTAGCAATCCGCTGCAATACCACTATGCGATGCGGGCATAATTTTATATTAATTTTTTTTACTTTTAAATTTTATTATTAATTTAACTTTATTTTTGAAATTTTTTTATTACCTTTTTTACTCTTTCTAACATTTCTTTTCTTAATCCAATAAAACAGCCACCTTCTTTTCCAGCAGCATAAGTTGATTCTTTTGGTTTTATTATTTCATTTATTAGAGGATGTTCTATATCAATATGAGTTATTTTAGCATTGCTTTTTCCTTCTTCATGAATATAAACTTTAGCATTTTTTAATTCATATTTTCCTTCACTTTTACCTGTCATTTTGAAATATAATTTTTTTATGATTATAAATTTATTTGTTAAATAAAGAAAAGATTTAAAAGTATAGAATAATATATTTTCATATAAATTCTTTTTATAGCGGGGTGGAGCAGCCTGGTTAGCTCGTGGGGCTCATAACCCCAAGGTCGCGTGGTTCAAATCCCGCCCCCGCTATTATTTTTAATTTTTATGAAAAGTTAAAAAATATGTTAATATTTGTTTATTCCTTTGTAGTAGTAAAAAAAGAAAGTTTTATAAACCCTAATTTCTTATTAAATATATGGTAAATAAAATGATTCAAAAATTTGACGCCAAAGAATTGTATTCCTTTCAAATAGAATCATGGGAAATGGCTTTACATAAATATAGTAAAGAGAATAATTTAGATTTTAAAAAAAATGCTTTCTATTTATTAAAATCTGAAAATTCTATTTCAAAACCAGAAGATATAGGTTTAATTCTTGTAAGAATCGCGCTATCAGATTTAGAAGGTAAATTATCAAAAGAAAAAAAATATGTTATTTTACAAACATATTATGATGAAGGGGACTTAAGTACAATTGATATTGTTAGATTGCCTTTTGATATGCATAGAAAAATTGTAGAAGAATATTTAGAAGAGATTTTAACTAAGGAAATTAGTAGACAATTTATACCTTTACATGAAGGTCTTTCAAGATTCTTAACAGCAGGAGGGTTTATAGAAAAAAATGTAGATAAAATAAAATTTTATGGTTCAAGTGTAGATTTTTCAAATAGATTTTCTACATATGATACTAATGATATCGCATCTTATCTTACAAGAGAGTCTGGATTATTTGATATTGTTGAACCACCTAATCAACAATATTCTAACAAAGGAAAAGAATATATAGAAAGATGCCTCGATATTATGCGACAACATAAGTTAAAACCAGAATTTTATTCTCAAATTATTGATTTATATATCTTAGAAAATATTAGAAATGATGAAATTGTTCGTCCTCACTTGTTTTATTCTTTAAATCTAATGAAATCTATTGATAAAGCTATTAAAGAAGGAAAAGATATTAATCAAGTTCTAGCAGAAGAAACTGCCGAAGGGATTGGTAGAGAAATGATGATTAAGGGAATAGAAGAAAAATTAAAGAAAAAAAATTAAAAGTGTCAATTTAATTCATAAATAAATTAAAATTAGTAAATACATAAATATATTAATAACTTCAAATTTTTTTGAAAAAATAGAAAAGAAGGAAAAGTATTCTTATTAATAAATATTTTTCAATTATAAAATAAATTAGAAACGATAAAGATATAAGAATACTTGAATTGAAAAGTGATTAATTAATAAATATAAAAATTATTTTTATATATTTTTTCTTTCTACCTCTCTATAATAATCACAAAATGTTTATAAGATAATAATTGTGAATAATAAAAAAATGAAAGAGAAAAACTTAAATAAAAAAATAAAAGAAACAAGAATAGAAGCAAGCAAAAGTTTAAGAAAATGGCAAAAGCTTCTATCTAAAGAGAGAAAACTTCTGGAAATAAAATTCAAAAAAATATTAAAATCGGATTTGAAAAAAGAAGAAAAAGATATTCTTAATTTAATAAAAAAATTAGAAGATAAGTATGGATATCTTGTTCCTGTTAAAGAGATTTACAAAACATCAAAACTTAGCAAAAAAGAAGTTGACGATATGATTGATAAATTAAAATACATGAGAATAATATATTTCCCAATAAAAGAATTCGTGGCGAGAAATTAAGAACTCAACAAACAATTATTTCTTAATTCCAATATAATATTTACACTATTTAGGCTTTTATCTTCACCAAAACATTTAAATATAGTAATTACTTAGTAGTTACATGAGTGAAGAAATTAAGTATTCTGAACCGGAAGTGAGAGAAAAAAGTTCTGGATATTTTATAGGATTTGTTATATCTGTTTTTGTAGCTTGTTTATTCATATTTCTAGCAATAATTACTCTTTATCTTTTTGATTTTACTGATGCTCAAAAAATGTTATTTGTTGGAATATTGATTTTAATTTATCTTATTATTTCTCCTTTATTAGTCAGGACAAAAAAGATAAGAGAAGTGAAAGTTTATGAAACAAGAATAATTGAAAAACCTGTTGAAAAGAAAGTTGTTGTTAGGAAAAATGTTTATATCAAAAAAACAAAAAAATTGAATATTCCTAAATTTGATTATGTTGGTTCAACTCAGACAAAAATATTCCATAAAAGAAATTGTAAATTAGGAAAATTAATTAAGAATAAATATAAAGAGCATAGCAACACAGAATCATTTTTTAAGAAAAGAGGATATAGGAAATGCAAGATGTGTATGAAAAAATAATTAGCAATAATTTTTTCTTAAAAATTTTTAAAAATCATCCAATTTTTTCTGTTTTTTAATATTACATAAGTCCTTCCAGGTTTGCCAAGTTTCTCGAAATATTCCGTCTTTTTTGTACTTTTGAAAATGTTCTTGTAAAAATTTACAAGTTATAGGATCGCTTGGGTAACCACTCCCAAAATCGATTCCTACATGTTTTTTTATTTTTTCAATTTCTTTATCTCTCGTAACCTTTGCAAGAATAGAAGCAGCCCCAACAACAACATGATTCACATCTGCTTTCCACTCTGCCTTTATCTCTAAAATTTCTTTTTTTTCTATATATTTTTCTAAATATGCTTTCCATTGCTTTATATTATTAGAAGGACAATCTATAATTACTCTTATTTTTTCTTTTCCATCATATCTTTTAACTCTGTCTACAATTTTATTTATTATTTCTGACATTTTTATTGCTTCTAATTTGTTGAGATTTATTCCCACACTATTTCTTCCGTCTATTTCAAATGGTTCTATTTTTATAATTTCATAATCAATAACATTTTTTTTTATTTTTTCATAAAGAAACTCTCTTCTTTTAGAAGTTAGCATTTTACTATCTCTTATTCCAATTTCTTTCATTTTAGTTTCTTGCCCCCATTCTATTAAGACACCAGCTATTACCATAGGTCCAATAACAGGACCTCTTCCAGCATCGTCAATTCCTAAAATTAACATTTTAGTTATCTAATTTAAAATATAATTTTTTATTATTTTGCTCTTTCAAAATATTAAATATAATAATTAGTAAAAATCCAAACAAAATAGAAATAATCCAATCTATTCTTTTTATACTTATAGTTTCAAATACTTTATTTAAAGGAGTGTAAATTATAACTAAAGTCGCTAACAAAGATATTATAGATGCATAAAATAAGTAAATATTTGCTTTAAATGATTTAAAAGAAACTTTTTTTCTAAAAGACATAAAATTATAAGCATTAAAAATTTCTAATAAGATTAAAGTAGTAAGAGCAGTTGTTCTTGCAAAAACAACATCTTGTTTTAAAATATTAAATGAAATATAAAAAGAGATTAATGTAAAAAACGCTATTAAAATACCAGCACTACAAAACCATTTTATCAAATCCTTATTTAATATATCTCTATTCTTTCTAGGTTTCTCTTCCATTATATCACTAGAGTAAGGAGTTAATGCTAAGGTTATTGCAGGTAAATCGTCTGTAACTAGGTTCATAAATAATATCTGTATTGCTAACAATAAAGGAATTTGCCATCCTAAAATAGGTGCTAATAGAACACCAATAAAAAGAATCATAAGTTCTGCAAGATTGCAAGATAGTTGATAACTAACAAATTTTCTTATATTTTTGAAAATTGTTCTTCCTTCTTTTATTGCTTCTACAATTGTTGCAAAATTGTCATCTTTTAATACTAAATCAGAAACCTCCCTAGAAACATCTGTTCCTTTTTTTCCCATTGCAACACCAATATGAGCCTCTTTTAAAGCAGGAGCATCATTAACACCATCTCCAGTCATTGTTACAATTTCCTTATTTGCTTTTAGTGCTTTAACTATCCTTAATTTATGTTCTGGATTAACTCTAGCAAAGATTACTATTTCTTTTATTATTCTTTCTAATTCTTCGTCTGTAATTTCTTCGAGTTCCTGACCCGTTATGACTCTTCCTTCTCTTAAATTAATTTTTTTTGCTGTTGCTATTGCGGTTTCTTTATCATCTCCTGTTATCATCTTTACTTCAATTCCAGCCCTATAACAAGATTTTATAGCCTCTTTTACTTCTTCTCTAGGGGGATCTTCTATTCCAACAAATCCCAAGAATACTAAATCCCCTTCAAATTTGTCTTTATCAAAAGAGTTTATTTCTTTGTAAGCAATTGCTAAAGTCCTCAATGAAGAAGAAGTAAATTTTTTATTCATTTTTAAAATATTTTTTTTCTCTATATTTGTTAAACTAAAAATTCCATTATCTCTTAGTATTCTATTACACTTGCTCAATATTATTTCTAAGGCACCTTTTGAAAAAACATAACTTTTATTTTCTAAATTACACAAAACAGACATCATTTTCTTTTTAGAATCAAAAGGAATCTCTTCTATTCTTTTTGCATTTAAATCTTCTTTATGAATAGATGCTTTTGCAGCCATAATCAATAAAGCGCCTTCTGTAGCACTTCCATTTATATTATATACATAATCTTCACCCGTTCTTGTAATAAAAGAATCATTACATAAAACAGAAGATTTTATCAAAAGAGATAAAACATTATTATTTAGAGGATCTATTTTTTTTCCATTAATAAAAAAATCTCCTTTACCTTCATAACCAATTCCACTAACTTCAATAATTTCATTATTACAAAATATTTTGCTTACAGTCATTTCTCCTGTTGTTATTGTTCCAGTTTTATCAGAGCATATTACTGTTGTTTCTCCTAATGTTTCAATTATAGACATTCTATTAACAATAGCATTTTTTTTAGACATTCTATAAACTCCAGTCGCTAATGCTGTAGTTAAAACAACAGGAAATCCTTCTGGAAAAGCAGAAACCGCAAGTGCAATAATTAATATTAAAGCATCAATAAAAAGAGTTTGTGTTTTTTGTTGTGTCGCTATCATTAAAATTCCTGTAAGGACAGAAAAAATTATGGCAACATAAACCATATATTTTGCTATTTTATTTATTTTTTTTTGTAAAGGCAATTCTTTTTCTGCTTTGGAGATCATATTTGCTATTTTTCCAAATCTTGTGTTCATTCCAGTGTGAATTACTTTTGCTATACATTTTCCGCTCAGAATTAAAGAACCGGCAAATAGACATTCTTTTTCAGAATATTTCTTTTCACTTTTTATTGGAAATTTTTTAATTTCTTTTGATTCTCCAGTTAAAATAGATTCATCAACATAAAGATTTTTTTCTTCTAATATTATACAATCAGCAGGAACTTTTTCCCCACTTCTTAATATAAGAATATCTTGAGGTACTATTTCTCTAGAAGGAATTTCTTTTTCCTTTCCATCTCTTACTACTATAGAAACAGGCATTAATATGCTCTTCAAAGATTTTATTGCTTTTTCTGCTTTGAATTCTTGAAAAAAACCAGTTAATGTTATAAGAAAAATTATAAAAATTATTGTGTATGCTGTTATATTTTTATTTACAATAAAAGATAAAATTGCCGCTACTAATAATAAATAGATTATATAATTATTTATTAATTGTCTTAAAAATATTCTTATTGGCGATACGATAAAAGTTTCTTTTATTTCATTAAATCCATAAATTTCTAAATTCTTTTTTGCTTGTTCTTCACTAAGTCCTCTTTTATTAATCATATACATAAAATAAATTTTTCATTTAAATATTTAACCTAATTAATGATTATTTAATAGAAAGAAAGTTTAAATAAGAAGCAAAAATTATCCATAAAAAGTAAGGGATAAGAAGGTAAGAAGAAACTTTATTAATTTTATAAGAAACTTTTATTAATATTATTATAGAAAAGAAGAGGAATATTATTTCAAAAAAAGATAATAATGGATTTTTTAAAACAAAATAAATAAAAGTCCATAAGATATTAAGAAAAAAATTAATTCCATATACTATTAATATTATTTTCTTTTCATTTTTATTTGAAGAAATCCAAGAAAAATATATAGATAAAGATATTAAAAAAAATAGAATATTCCAAACTATAACAAAGATAAAATTAGGAGGAGTTATTCCTGGTTTTATACTTTCATACCATTCTGTTTTAACAGAAGAGGAAGTGAATACACTTCCAATGAAAGCAACAGAAAAAACAATAAATAAAATAAAGAAAAATATAAAAATTTTATTAATTTTCTTTTTATTATCCATATTATTGAATGATTTTATTATTTAAAAATTCTTCTTTAATTAATATAAATCTTCTCTTGAAGGATATGCCTTTATTTTTATTAAATCTTTTTCATTTATTATTCTTTTTACTTTTATTTTAATATTTGTTGGAAATTTTAATCTCTTTGGATAAGATCTATAAACTATTTTTAAATTTACTTCTTTGTTGTCTACAGTTTTTCCCAAATCTTTTGTTATAAAACTTACATAAACATTTCCAATTTTTGTTATTCCAGTTACTTGTACATCATATTCTTTTCCTATTCTATATTCAATATTTTTTCCTTCCGAATTAACAACTAAACAAGAAGTATTAGAACAATTTTCTAAATTAGACCCTTTTTTTATATAATTTATATTTTTTGCATTTTCTAACCTATTTAAAACTTTTACTTTTACTATTTTTATATCTTTTTCCTCTTCTATAGAAGAAATTTCTGATTTATAGAAATTATAATCTTTCAAAATAGAATCATTATCTATAATTCCTAAAAAATTTTTATTTAATAATTCATAAAAAAAATAAGGAGAATTATTCTTTTCTAAAATTTCTTTTATTCTTTCACCAAAATTTATAATGTAATCCATTTCTTCTTCTGTTATAGTTTTTTCTATTATTTCTTCTAATTGCTTTTTTATTGGTTGGGCTATAACATTCAAAAAATCTCCTCTTTCAATAATAAAATTTGGTTTATTATTTCTTAATACAGGAATGTTGAGAGTATTTATTAAATAATCAAAAAATTCTATTATTTCATTTTTATTTTTCTTCATAAAATAATAAATAAAGTAGATTTTAAAAAAATTATTAATTTTCAATATTATCTTTTGTAGATATATTTTAACTTAAAGATACTTTTATACATCTTTTGTATATTACAAAAATAAATGATTATAAAAAATTTAAATATGTGAGTTGGATATAAGCCGCATTCTGTCAATCCCTGCCTGAACAGACGGATTGTGCCAACATTCGACTATGCCTCTTAAAAGAGTTGCACCGACTGAGTTGGCCGTTTCATCATATCTCTTGTTTCATAGTTCTTTGCATAATTCATTACTCTACAAGAGCTGTGTCGTTTCTGTTCCAGAGCTTACTCTCACGAGTATCTTCCTTTCGGAAGACAGCCCTCTTTAACAAGAGTTGTCTCTTTTAGAAGAGACAAGGTGTGCGGACTTTCCTCAGAACCAGCCTTGATTACTTTTTCAAGGCTTGTTGATTTAACAACAGGTTCCGAAGTTGGCTATCCAACTCGCATAAAAAAATGTACTTTTACATTTAAAAGTTTTTCTTTTTTTTGACTTTGTATTTTTAATGTATAATAAATAATATAAATAAAAAAACAAAAATTTATAAATTAATTTTTCTATTATTAAAATAATAATAAAATGAAAAAAGAGATATTATTGTTATTATTTTGTTTTATTTGTTCATATGCACTGTTACCAGAAAATATTACAGCTACTTGTTTAATACCTCCTTCTAATCCTTCTTATGATTACAACAATGATAATATAATTGATATTTATGATGTTAATTCTTTACTTCAAGTATCTATTGAATTAAGTAATTGTCAATCAAATAAAATTTGTGACCTAAATAATGATGGAATAATAGATATATCTGATGTTAATCTTCTTCAAAATTGGATTTATTCTAATAACTGTCCTTTACTTAATTGTTCAGATAATCAGACCATAATGAAAGTTTCTAATATAACAAATGCTTATGCAGAAATTTGGAATGAAACAGAAAATTATCTTTATCCAATCTGTTACCAAAATATATTCGGAGTCAATTATCCTGAACAAAATTCTCATGAATGTATAAAAAATAATAAAGTTATTGGGCTATCTTTGACAAAAAACGCTCTTGCAGAGATTCCCTCTCTAAATAATTACCCGGTTAACGTTTGTTATGGAGATTTAGAATGTAACTCTACAAATCAATCTTGTGATTCTCTTGGCACAAATTATAAAGAGATTATAAGATTATCTAAAGAGACAAATGCTCTTTTAGAGATACCAATTAATTTTAGTTCATTTATTTTAGAGATTAAAGGAACATCAAAAGAAAATATATCGCATGTTAAAAATTATGAAAAAACAATAATATTAACAGATAAAATAGAAAATAAAACCATGATTGTACAAACCGATACATATGTAAATATTATGGAACCTCCTTCTAATTATCTTTCTTATTTTCCTTACCGGCAAACTACAAAAACATTTCAAGCAAATAAAGGGGATAATGTTAGTATAAAAGTTTTATACAAACAACAATTATCAAGTAATATTATCATTACTTACGGTATATACAAAAATGATATAAATATATATAATGTTACACAAATTAGAACACCAAACAAAGTTGGATTAGCAGCAGTATATAGAGAAGATAAAAGAGAATATTCTGAGAAAATAAAAGAATCAAAAGAAATAAGAAAAGAATATGCAGAAAAAGAAATAAAAAAATTTGGAAAAATTCCAGATAGTGTAATTAGCGAATCTTTAATGGATAATTTTGTTGGTTATTCTTATAGTGGCAGTAAAGATGTTAATAATTTTGTTACAATCAGTTCTGCTAATATTTATATAGATAATAATACAAAAGCAATAAAATTATTTCAAAAAGCAAGTACAATTGCTATTTGTGGTATGGTTAGAATGTGTATATCTACACCGAATGGATTATGTAATTCAAGTTATCAAAGCAATTATATGTTTCTTCATCATCTTTATTATGTAAATTATAATGAAACCGGCGATTATATAATTCCTAATAATTTTGGTTGTAAAGGATATTATTATAATAAAAGCAGAGGAGATTTATACCTGCCTTCTTTAGATAAGAGTATGGTTAGAATAGGAGAGATGAGAATAGATAATCCTCCTATTGGTAATCAAACTATTATCGTTCAAGTTGCTGGAACAAGCGACGTTTATTTAAGAGGAGGAGAAATATATTTAGAAAAAAATTCTAATTTATCACAAGAATTTATCGTAAGTAGTAATAATCCTTTTGTAAATGTTTATTTTTCAGATACGAAAGAAAATAAAACAACTAATATAGCATCAGATATTCTAGGAAAATTATTGTTATATAACACTTTTCCAATAAAAATTTGTTGTAAGTCATTAATAGCCGAAAATATACCATATCATCAAACAGAAGAACCAAATCAAACAGAATTTGGTTGTAATGTTAGTGAAAATCATCCTTATGATTATAATGATGATAAAGTTATTGATGCTTCAGATACAGGATTTTTACTAAAGGTTGCTTTAGAGTTAAATAACTGTCCATCAAATAAAATTTGTGACTTAAATAATGATGGAACAATAGATATATCTGATGTTACTCTTCTAGTGAGATATATAACTGTAGATAATTGTAATATAACTATACCACAAATCCCAAAAGGAATAGCATACTGGGCTGATATGAATCAAAATTATATAAATAAAACTAATGTAAATGATAGTGTATTAATGATATACAATATAGGAGAAGAATATAACGGACAGGAAATTAATTTTGAAGTTCATGAAGTAGATAAAGGTTTATTTGATGTAGATTGTTCTGGTGACTGGCCTAATGAAGCAAGATATGCAAAAGCAAATGTTATTAATGGAAAAGCAATTGCTTTATGGAAAGCAAGATATTGTTCTAATGGAGAAAGTGATGGAGTTTATTTTATAGCAAAATTAAATGATACTATAAAAAATGAATCAGATATACTAGAAATTCTTTCTTATAATAATGAAAAACCATATATAAAAATATTATCTCCTGAAAATGAAGATA
The DNA here is from genome assembly GCA_038874355.1 of Candidatus Pacearchaeota archaeon. NCBI lineage: Archaea > Nanobdellati > Candidatus Pacearchaeota archaeon. Next base: position 377,225 of record JAVZCO010000001.1, read on the forward strand.
AATTCTTAGTTAATAATGATATATCTTTTAATCTTTTCTATAAAGATGTAGATGACGAATTAGAAATAACATGGAATTTCAATAATGAAAATACAACAACTTTAACTAATTGCTTAAATAATAATTGTAATATAATAAAACATAGTTTTAATACACCTGGAGTTAAGATAATAAAAGTAAGAGCAAAAGAAAAGAATAGAGAACAATATTCAGAAGATGCAATATCCTTATATATTTATAAAGAAGGAATAAATGTATTTGCAGTTATATCTAAACCAGATCCTAAAAAAGAAATAATAATTCAAAATATAACAAAAGTAGAATTTGACGGTTCTTCTTCATATGTATCAAATTGTACTAAATGTGAAAATAATATCTGTATAAATTGTCCTTCTAATAAAGAATGCTATAATGTAACAAGCAATACAGAAATATTACAATGTTTTGATTTGCCAAAACCACAGCCAATAAATAGTCCTTTGCAAGGATATAACTTATGGTTTAATTGGACTATTTTAAGAGAAGATAATAACTTATACGGTAATATATATGGAGATTGGAATGAAAATTATTATAGCAGTGTTAATTTTAATCATACTTTTCGTCAATCAGGAAAATATAAAGCAAAATTAAAAGTAGGTTATGAACCATTATAAAGAAAAATAGAATTAGGATTTAATGATTGGAATTTTTATTTTAGCTGCTATCTTTATATTTTTTATAGTTATTTTTATATTTATTGAATCTAGGAAAAAGATGATAACAATAAATTTAGAAAAGTTTCAATTCAAACCCGGAGAAGAAATAAAGGGTCAAATATTTTTAAATTTAAAAAAACCTGTAAAAGCAGAGGAACTAGTAGTTGGACTTGCTGGAAAGCAAAGAAGTAGGAAAGGAGATGATATTGATGGTTATAAAGTCTTTGAATTCTTCCAAAGATTAGACGGAGAAAAAATATATACTTCAACCCCAGAACCTTATAATTTCTCTATTATGATTCCTTCTAATATTATATCTCAAGTTAAAGATAATTTAGGGAGAACTATCCTAAATGTTATAGGAACTCTAACAGGATCTTTTCATTTAGTAAGATGGTATGTTGTTGTTAGATTAAAGACTTATGGAATTGATATAACAAAAGAAGTTCAAATTAATATATATTAATAAGCATAATAAAAGTACATAAAATTTCTACTATCCTAAATTTTAATAATTTATTGGCCATCACATTTTTTCAAATGAAATTAATATAGTAGTCATCAAAAAATAATTAATATGGTGAAAAAGGTTTATAAAAATTTTTGTAAAAGATATGAGAGTTTTAAAAAATAAACTTATTAAGATATATTTAAAAACTTTTTTTTCTTTTAAATTTTATGGGGAGGTAGCTCAGTGGGAGAGCACACGGCTGAAGACCGTGGCGTCGGGAGTTCGATTCTCCCCCTTCCCATAATAAAATGAAAAAAATATTAAATTTGTTGTTTTTAGGTTATTTTTCTTTAGCAAGCCTTCTTCCTTTAGATTTAAAGGGAAAAAATTTAAAAAGAATAGTAATAGATAAATCCGATAGAAAATTATATGTTTATGAAAATGATAAAATAATAAAAACTTTTCTCGTTGGTATAGGAAAAGAAGAATATGAAACTCCTACTGGAAAATTTAAAATAAAAGAAATAAGAAAAGATCCTTATTGGATTCCTCCGGAAAAAGATTGGGCAAAAAAAGCAAAAAAGTATGTAAATGATAAAGGAGTAATTCCTTATGATCATCCTTATAATCCTTTGAGGTATTATTTTATTAATTTAGGAAATGGAATAGGAATTCATGGTTATAGAAATGATATGGGAATAGGAAAAAAAAGTTCTCATGGTTGTATCAGAGCAAAAAAAGATTGTTTAGAGTACATTGTAAATAATTTTTTTATTGGAGACGAAGTAATAATTCAAGAATAGATTTTAAAATAAATTTAAAATAGTGCGATTAGATTAAATTCTAAAAAATTATTGATATAAATTAACCGAAAAATAAAAGATTTTGCTATAATTTTTCCACTTTCTTCCTTTTGTGACTTTTCTATTATTTTTATTTTAAATCCAATCTATTTTTGTAATGCTTTTCTTGTTACAGGTTGCTTTTTAATTTTGCTCACTTTTGCTTCATGTTTTATCTCTTTATGTTTTTCTTTTGCTTCTTCTATCTTAGCTATTTCTTCTGCCTTTTCTTTTTCAATTTCTTCTTTTGCTTCTTCTTCTGCTTTTCTTAATTCTTCTTTTGCCTTTTCTTCTAATTCTTTTTTCTTCTCTTCTTTCTCTTTTCTTATTTTTTCTCCTTCTTCTAAAATTTTCTTTTCTTTTTCTATTCTATATTTCCAATATTCTGGTATTTCTGCTAGTTCAACTTTAACTATTCCAGAATCTAATTTTTTTGCTTTAATTTTTATTTTAGCAGGAGGTTTTTTCCTGCTTCTTTTCCAAATTTCTACGTTTAACCATTTATCTAATTTTACTTTTTTTATATCTCTATCTTCTACTCTCATATGTCTTGCAACAAATTTTTTTAATCCTTTTATAGCAGCATTGATTCTTTTGTAATATGCTTTTTTTATCCAATATTTCCTTAAATTAACAATATACTCTCTTTCAAGTATGATATTTTCTTCTGTCATTTTATTTTTTTATATACTATTTTCCATTATTTTATTTAATAACCCCATACATTTTTCTATTCTTATAAGATATCTATAATCTGTTTCTTCTAAAAATATCTTGTCTCTTTTGTTATAATATATTTCTTTGCCTTCTATTTTTCCTAAATAAACATAATTATTTCTAATTTTTGATATTACCATTTTTTGATTTTTTCTTTCATTTTAATATAATTTTATCCTAAATGTTTTTTATGAATTCTTCTTGGTTTAATTTTTAATTTTGTTCTTGTCCAATGTCTTTTTAATCTTGTCATTTGACTTGGGTGTATTTTTTTTCCTACACCATATTTTCTTAAAACTGCCCAAATAGGAGCCCACTTAGTTCTCCTATTGTATACTGCTAATTTTATTTTTTTTGTTCTTGATTTTTTTACCATCTTAAGCTTATTTGTTTTTTATTTATCTTCATATTTAATTTTCTACTTTCCGGCTGATTTTTTCGAAAGTTATTCGCTTTTTTATTTTCATTTGTTTTATCTTTTAGCTTTATTTTTTATTTTTTTTATTCTTACCTATTTAATATTTTGATTATTATTTTTTATTTTTTCTGCAACATCTTCTAAAAATTTTTTTCCTTCTTTTGTTAATTCTCTTCCCTTTCTTTTTCCTCGTGATTTTTGTAAAAAACCTGCTTTTTCTCCTTGTTGTAATATAGTTCTTATTATCTTACCAGAACCTTTTCTAAATTCAGCTGGCTTCATACCTCTATCTTTTCTTCCGCCGTATCTTGTCTTTAATCTATTCACTCCTACAACTCCTTTAATATAAATTTGTCTTAATATAGATGCTGCTCTTTTATACCACCAATCTTTTTCTGCCGGAGGCCTTGCTCTCGCTACAGATGTTTTAACAAATAAACTCCATTTAGGAACTTTAAATTCTTGAATTTTTTTTAATTCTTCTGCTAAAAACTTATTATAAACTGCAGGATCTATTTCATATATACTTGCCATATCAATTTTTATTATTTAATTATTTATTTATAAAAACTTTATCCTTTCATATCCTTATTTTCTATTTTGAGCTTGCCTTTCGGCAATAGAAAAGCCATAAACTGGCTTTTAACTCATAATTAAATCAAACAGAGAGTTTATAAATATTTTGTTTGATATTTTTAAAATATCGTTTTTGAAATAATAAGAATTTAATTATAAAAATTGACAGGATGAATGATATTTTTAAAACCCTTGAATAATTATAAGAAGGAATCTAATTATACTCAATGCATAAAAATCTTTTTTAAGTTATTTTAAAAAATAATCCTAACACTTATTAAAATATTTTTATATTATCTTTTAAGATTTTTATTTTTTATCTTATTTTCTTTCTCCATCTTTTTATAAAAATAGTATAACCAATTACTTTATAACTATAATTTTTTCCTAATTCATTAATTATTTTTTCTGCAATAAAATTTATATTTTCTTTTGTATGGCCCGCTGATTTTAATAAAACCACTTTAACATTTTCTCTTGTCTTAAAAGCATTTTTTAAAGTAAAAATTAAGTTATCTTTATATCCTGCTTTTCCTATATTAAAAGAAACTTGTCCCTTTGTCATTATTATAAGATAAAATATAAGATTATAAAGTTTTTGCTGAATATTTTTATAAAAAATAATATAAATAAAAAAAAGAAAATATTTATAAATAGTACTTTCTTTTTTTAAAATTATAAATAATAATCTTTATTAAAAATAAGGGGTGATAATATAAATAAAACTAAAAACCCCGAAGATGAAAAGAAACAGAGTAAAGAATTTAAAAATAATTTTCTTAGTTTTATTCTTAGTATTCTTTCTATTTCACTATTTTATTCTCATTGAAGCAAAGACAACAAGAAATAAAATTAATTATCTTACATCAATAAACAATTTAATAAAAAATAAAAATTATTTTATTGATTATGAAAAATTACAATATAATTATGAACTAGCAGAAATACAAAAAAAGATTAAAGAAAAAAATTTATCTTGGCAGGCTGGAGAAACAGAAGTTTCTAAATTACCTAAAGAACAAAGGAAAAAATTGTTAAGTGGAATCATAGAAGTAAAAGACATAGAAAAATCAGAAGAAGAACAAATAAATAATTTTGATTTAAAATATTATGAAAATTCTTTACCTTCTTCTTTTGATTGGAGAAATAAAGATGGTGTAAATTGGATGACTCCTGTTAAAAATCAGTTTTTATGTGGAAGCTGTTGGGCATTTGCTGATGTTGGAGTTATTGAAGCTGCCTTCAATATTTATCAAAACAATCCAGATCTTGATTTAGATTTATCTGAACAAGACGTAATTTCTTGTTCTGGATATGGAAGCTGTGGCGGAGGAACAGCAGGAGGTGGGCTTCTTTATGCAATAAATACAGGAATAGTTAATGAGACATGTTTTCCTTACACTGCAACAAATAATAATTGTTCAAATAAATGTTATAATGGAGAAAAATATAAAATAAAGGGAAGATTTAATTACGGTTTCTATAATCACACAAATGAATATTGGAAATCTATATTAATGAAATATGGACCCGGAACTGTTCTTATGTATGCTCCTGATGATTTTTTATTCTATATTGGTGGAATTTATGAGCCTCTTAATGATGAAAAATCCGGATATGCGAATCATGCTGTAGTGTTAGTTGGATGGAATGACACTGGCTTTAATGAAACAACAAATATGACAGAAGGATACTGGATAGTAAAAAATTCATGGGGGACTTATTGGGGAGAGAATGGATATGGAAAGATTAAATATGGAATTATAGAATCCTATAGGACTTTTTTAGTTGTTACTGGAATAATAAATGGAAGTATTACTTGTTCTAAAAATTCTGATTGTGGAATAGATAATTGTTATAATGGAACTTATAAAAAATTCTCTTGTATTAATCCAGACACAGAATATTCTTATTGTTCTTCTCAAGATATTATAACGGATAATGACCTAGACGGATATGATATTCAATGTGAATATGATTGTGATGATAACGATTCAAGTAAATGGCAAATCTTAAATGGATATCTAGATTACGATAAAGACAATTATGGGGCAGGAGATATTATCAATGTTTGTTCTGGAAATAATTTACCATTAGGATATTCTTATATTTCTGGCGATTGTAATGACAATGATAGTTCAATATATCCAAATGCTCAAGAATTATGCGATGAAAAAGACAATGATTGTAATTTCTTAATTGATGAAATTTTCTTAAATAAAGGAAAGAGTTGTGATGTTGGAGTTGGTTTTTGTAAAAGAACAGGAATTTTTATTTGCTCTTCAAATGGTTTAGAAACAATTTGTAACGTTATTCCAGGAGACCCAAAAAGAGAATTATGTTTTAATGAAATAGACGATGATTGTGATGGAGAAGTAGATGAAGAAGATTGTGGAATTAAAGGAGATATAAATGATGATAGTATTGTAGATATTTCTGATGTTATCTTAACATTAAGAATGGCAATTGAATTAAATTTAACAATTAGAGGGAATAACTACGAGTATCCATATCCCGATTGGCTGATTAATAAAGCCGATATAAACGATGATAAAGTTATTGATATTTATGATACAATATTAATTTTAAGAATATCTCTCGGTCTAAACTCTGAAGAAAAATTGACAGAATCTCAAATTCCTTCTTTTATAAAAACAGAAATAGAGAAAAAAGGTATGTGTATTGATGATATAAAAAAGATAAAATAAGAGGAAAAATTCTTAAACAAATATAAATAAAAAAAAGAAAATATTTATAAAGTATTTTTCTTATATCTAAATATTAATGAGAATAAAAAGAGGATTTTTTATTTGTGCAAGTTTAATTTTTATATTTTCTATTTTTTGTAATCTTAATTTTGTTTTAGGTGCTGCATTTAATATTACTGGCTATACTTACGGAATTGAAGGTAATTGGAAAGCAGCATTAAACGCAACTAATATTACAATTGAAATTTATCAAAAAAATATGAATGGCCCCCATTATTTAAACACAACTTTATCAACTTTATCAAATGAAAGCGGATATTTTAATATAGAAATTCCTGAAGATTATTCAAACGATAATTTCTTTTATAAAATAATTCTTATTAAGTACAATGAAAATAATAGTGATTTAGCAAGATTTATCGGCCCAAACTTGCCTTATTTTCCTTCTGACCAATTAAGCAATTTAGGAACAGTTTATTTTTATTTAAGGCCAGCCATAACAATTGACATTTCTGCAATAGGAATAGAACATGTTACAGATGATGAAAATAGAATTAAATATAATGATATTAATACTTTCCCAGAAGATTATAAAACAGGTTTAGAAATAATTAATAATTCTGGAGAAAAACAATATGCTTATATAAACAATAGCGATTGTCTAATTGTATTAAATGAAAGTTTTGATTTAAATTCTTCTTTTTGTGATTTAAATATAACAAATATAGATGATTTTACTCTCGGTCTTGAAGAAGAAATCTATTTTATTAATCTAACAGAAATACAAAAATGCTTTTTTGATCTTTCAACTGGTAGTGCAGATTGTAATAAAGAACAAGGAAATTCTACAGATATATCTGAATTAAATCTTTCTAAAACTGGAGGAATTTCATTTAATAAATTCATCAACGGAGATGAAAAATTATTTATTTCTGCTCTAAACGAAAGTGGAAATAGTTATGTTTATGTTTATAATTATAGTGATTTAAGTTTTATAAAATCAATTTCTACTCCTGATTGTCCTATTGGCAAATTAATTTTTCAACCAGGGGGTGGTTTTGGTATAGGAAATAACTCAGGAAGATATGTTTTTTATAAATTTATATTAAATGAGCAAGAAGGATTTAGTTGTAGTTCTAATTTGTTAAATTTAACAGAAGGAATGATTGTTAAAGGATTTGATACAGAAGCAGATTTTGGCAATGAATATTATATTGTTTCTAATCAAAGTGGGACAACAAACTTAACACAAATTAATTTTTTTACATCTGATTACAACTTTAGATACCAATTTAAAGATAAAAAACTTGGTTATAGTATAAAAGAAAGTTTTGATTCTTTAAAATATTCTGACAGAATATATATTCCTGCTGATAGAAATTATTCTTTTATGATTTACCCAGAAGGCGGCCCGGCTTTTCCTGTAAGCATAGAATTAAATAATTTAGTTCATAATAGCAAAATTTCATTAGGAACAGCAGAAAATAGAACTATTACTTCAATAAATCAATCTTTATACTTAAATCTTACAAACTTAAATTTAACCACACAATTAGTAAAATTAAGTGGTTATTCAAAGTTAAATGGATCTGATGAAAAAAATTTTACAGATTATACTATTGTTGCTTATTTAATTGAATCAAATAACATTGTCTTTTCACAAGCAATGTTGCCTCAAAATATAGGACAATTTAGCGAAAATGGGTTTGAAGATGTTTTTAATAAAACAAACGGTTTTTATAACATGACATTACCATCAGCAGTTTATGGAGCAAACATTTTATTATTTGCTAATGCGAAAAAAGATAATGTTTGGTATGGAGGATTCAAAATAATAACATTAAATTATGGAGAAACGCCAGATGAATTAAATATAACTTTATATCCTTTAGTAGGAAAAGAATCAATATTAGAAAGAACAATGGGGGCAGGAGATGATGTTAATGTTTCTCTTTTTACATTTAATATAACAAGCTTATTAGAAAATGGAAATAAAACAGATGTTACAAACGTTCATTCAGAAATTTCTATTGATTATTCCCATTTTAGTGGCTCAAATGTTTCTTTTTCATGGATGGTAGATTCAGGAAATGAAAATCTTCTTAAAGTCCCTTTATTAAACAATAGTGTTAATATAAAAATATTTTCTCCACAATTTCCTCCTATAAAAAGAACAATAAAAATAGAGAATCTACAAAATGATACTTATGAGATAACTTTAGAGCAATTAAAGGCAAAAAAACCAAATGGTGAAGAAATACAAAATGTCCAATTTAGGAATTTTAAATACAAAGAGGATAGCTCTTGTTCTGTTCCTTGGCCAAATGAACAACCAGGAGAACAAGGATGTTTGCCTGATGGGATTGGTTCTGGCGGAGGTCCTGTAAATCCTTTTACATGGGTTATAAGTGGTGGAAAATATGATTTAGAAATAAGACAAAATACAACGAACATAACTATTCATTATGTAAATGTTGATTTATTGGCAAGTCAACCACCAGATGCTATGTTCGAAGAAAATGCAAATAAAACTACAAGTGGGAATATAATGAAAGAAGCATGGCGTTTTGGTAGTGCAGGCCCTAACATTTATGATTATGTTATAATAGGAGTTCCTTATAATGATTCTGCAATAAACGAATCTTCTGAAATAAAGATTAATATAACAAAATTCCATGATGAAGATTGGAATGCTTTATGGGAACAGGGAGATAGTTTAGATAATTTAAATGGAACAGAATATGAAGATTACAAATCTTCTGATTATATTAAGTATATTAATGGAAGTGCTGTTTTTTGTAACGAAACTGATGAAAACTTGACAAGTGGATTGTGTTACAAAGATTTAATACACAATATGATATGGTTTAAAATTCCTCACTTTTCTGGAATAGAACCTTCTATTGTTGGTCAAGCAATAATTACAGAAAGCGAAGAAGAAGAAAATGAAAATGATGGTGGAACATCAAACAGCGGAACTAATACAGGAATCATAACATATTATACTACAGAATCTTCTTTCTTAGAAGGAATAATTTATAATTTATCTTATAATGACAAGATAAGATTTTATCTTGCTAATGAAAATCATACTTTAACTTTATTAACATTTAATACAACTACAGCAAAAATAAAAATAGAATCTAATACAATAATAACATATATAGAAAAAAATGTTATTTATGAATTTGACCTAAATAATGATTCTATTAAAGATATTAAGGTTAAATATGAAGGTATGGCTTTAGGAAAAGCAAAAATATTTATACAAAAAATAATACAGCCAATTTCAACAGAGAGATCATCTCCAGAAGAAACAAAAAATGAAACAACTTCTGTTGGTACTGAAAACAAAGATATAGAAAAAAGTAAAAAAGAAAAAATTAGCAAAGAAAAAATGATCTTAATCTCTATTATCATTCTGGTTGTTATTCTTTTTTTTATATTTTATTATTTTTATAAAAAAAGAAGATATTATAATAAGGGATACTAAAATATAATAAGAATTTCTTTTTACTTTATATTAAAAATATAAGATAGGGAAATATAAAAAAATATTTTCTTATTTTTAAAAATAAATAATTAATTAACTTAAAGTACCCCACATTATACTTCTTGCCTGTTTTGTTAATTTTGGGTTCTTTTTAAGATTATTTAAAAATTTTGGAATTATACTTTCTATTCTATTTATATTTGAAGGAGTTATTCCTAAAAAGGGTATTTTATAATACCTATAAGCATTATTCTTTTTTATTGTCTTTGCTCTTGCTCCAGGATATTGACCATAAACTTCTATTATTGCATTATAATCTGGGATAAAAAAATCAGGAATAGCAAAAACTATTTTTAATTTTTCATAATCAGGAAAAACCAACATTTTTGCTTCATATTCATATCTAATGTTATTTTCTTTTAAATAATTAGCAACAATTACTTCATAAGTGCTTCTTACTCTTTCTTTATTTTTTGTAATGTATGAAAGATTTAGCTTATTTCCTTCTCCTTTTCTGATATATTTTAAAGCATTTCTATTCTTTTTTATCCAATCAATAAATCTTTTCCTTGCTTCTTCCCTTAAGTTAGGATGTTCTTTATAAACTTGTTCTATTGCATCAGGATGTTTTTCATGATATATCTTTAAAGATCTTGATATTTTTTCTCTTTCCTGTTTTTTTCTAAATCTTGCTTTTTGTGCTTTGCTTAATTTTAATTTATATAATTTATTTTTATAAGCTTCTTTTATTGCTAAAATTCTTTTTTCATTCAATTCTTTATTCTTTTTTAAAATTTCTTGCAATCTTTTGCCTCCTTTCTTTCTTTCTTTTTGTGTTAAAATATGGTGTTTCATTTTATCCTATTTTTAAATTTTGAAATTAAATTCTTTAATTTTTCTATAATTACTTTTGCTTCTTCTTTTTCAAGTTTTCTTCTATAATAATTTATATCATTTCTAGTTTTTCTCAAATCATTAAAAATATCTGCTTCTCTTGATAAACCCATTATCTCCTTTAGGAAAGCAACATAGCATTCATGGTTATAAATCTTAAATCCTTTTTTAATAGCTAGTGCTTCTAGAATTTCTCTTAGAGAATCATATAATAAAGAAATTTTACTTATAAAAAATTCATCGGCCAAAAAATCAGCAGACTTTAATTTTATTTCTGCTGTTTCTAATAAAGATTTTACTAGATTTTTATCTTCTTTTGTTTCTTTCACAATTCTTTGTTTTAAACATTCTTTCCAGTCCATTTTACCAGCTTCCTTTTATTTTAAATCCATTTAATATGTTTTTAAGCAATTCTTCGTTTTTCACATCTTTCATATCCTTAAAAACAAAAATCTGTATTTTCCTTTTTAGAAGTTTTTCAAATTTTTCAAGATTAATTTCTTTTTTCTTTGGTGTAAAAATTGCTAAATCAATGTCAGAATCACCTTTAACTTCTGCTTTTGATAAAGAACCAAAAAGATAAACTATAGGATTTAGCAGGTTTTTTTCTAGTTCTTCTAATAATCCTGAATCTTCTAATATTCTTTTCCAATAAATTCTTAAAAGCTCGATAAAAAACTCGGAATCTTTATTTGCGAAATAATAATTATAAAGATTCTCTTTTTCTTTTTTGAGCAAACCTTCTTTATGCAATTTTTCAAGAATCTTTGAAGCTGTCGGCGGGCTTATTTTTTGGATTCTTGCATATTCGCGAACATTAATACGTCTATAACAATCTTCAAAGAAAGGCTTTAAAGTGTTAAATATTTCTAACATATGTTAAGAATAATTAACATTAATATTTAAATCTTTTGAAAAATAAACCGCAAAATATATGTTAAAAATAATTAACAAGTGTTAAAAAATATTAACATTTTTGTATTTTTGATTCTTCAATTTTTGGTAGATCCTTTTTGTGAAATCTATAACCTTCTTAGCATAATCTTTGTTTAAATTAGTTCCATAATAAATTATTCCATTTCTGAAATATCTCAACTGATCAAGAAATTGTATGTCTCTTTCATTAAAATTAATCAAAGAAAGATAAGAAACTTCTGCTTCATGCGCACTATGGCCCGATGCATTATAACCTTCCAAAATCATTTTTGCTCTGATTAGCTCCATTATAATATCATAACAGGTTTTGATTAAATCATTTGCAGTTTCATCATTAACACCTAATTTTTCAATTTTTATTAAAAGTAAATTATAAGATTTATTGGCTTCATTAATTAAATACTCTGCTCTTGATTTGTCAGGTTTTTGTTTTTTGACTACACCTTCTTTAACAAATTCTTTAAAGTCTCTCATAATTCAAATCCCCCTGCTAGTAATATTCCATTTGCAAGATTTTCCTTTAGATTTTTATGAATTTCTGAAAAAGAGCTGTAGAAATTAAGATTTATTTTTCTTTCAAAAAATTTTTCATAGGATGATAAATCAATTTCTTTTCTCTTTGCTCCGATAATAGCAATATCAACATCTGAATTTATTGTGTCGTCTCCTCGTGAATAGCTACCAAACAAAATTATTGTTGTTCCAGGAAATTCTTTTTCTAAAAAATCAAAAAAACCTGTTTCGTAAATATTTTTTAAGTTCTCCACTCTTTTTAACTGCCAAACTCTTTTATTGTTTCTATTTAGTTCTATTGACCATCTACCTGTTTCCTTATCCTTCTTGACTTTAATATAATTAAGTTTTTCAAGTAAAGGCAATGCTTTTGTTATACCTGTCTGGCTAACTCCTAAATGTTTTGCTATTTGTCTCTGATTTAAAGACAATCCTGTTTTTCTAAACAACAAAGACAAAATTTCTTGTTGTAATAATGTTAACTTTTGTTTATATTTATTAACCATAGTTAATATATGTTAACTTTAGTTAATATTTAAATCTTTTGCTTTAAGCATATTTTTCAATCTCCCTTTCCATCTCTTTTATCATTTCAACAAGTAACTTAACAATGCATCTTGGAGTGTAAAATTGTCCGCCTTTCTTGCCTTCTTCATCTGCAAATTGTCCAAGAAAATATTCATAAACTCTGCCAAGAATATCTTTACTTTTATTTTCTTTATCGCCTAAACCAATAGTACCAATTAAATCTATTAGCTCTCCTAAGCGTTGTTTACTTAATGCAGGTCTAGCATAAATTTTTGGAAGAACTCCTTTTAATGATGGATTGTCTCTTTCGATAATATCCATCGCATGGTCTATTAACTCGCCTATCTCTGGTTTTTTTGCATTAGCTTGTAAATAATCCCATCTTGCTTCTTTAGGAACCCAAAAAACTCTTCTTGCAATATATTCATCAACATCCTCTGGATCAGCTTCTGGATCTTTTTTTAATTCTTCATAAACTTCATTAAAGGAATCTGAGATGTATTTTAAGAAAATTAAACCAAGAACAACATGCTTATATTCTGCAGCATCCATATTGCTTCTTAATTTGTTTGCTGCTTGCCAAAGTTTTTGTTCAAAACCTAAATTTGCACCATTAGATTTCATTTTATTTCACCTTATTCTTTCTCGATGACTTAAATAAGAGTTTTATATTTAAAAATCTATCATAACTTTACAAGCAAATAACTATAAAAAGAGCAACTCCTTTTCAAATAAAAGAAATTGATATTCAATTAGCAATATAAAAAGTGGCTGAGCTTATTAAAACAAAGTTTTAATCAATCAAATAAGAAAAAAAATAATATTAAAAATGATCTTTAATACGAAAGAGAGTAAAAACGTAATCTTTATAAATCTATAAAAAGAGTATATTATGTTGAGAAAAAACAAAAAAAGGATTAGCTCTTTTTTTGAAATAAAAACAATAAAAAATAAATTAAAATTAAGATTATTATAAAAATTAAAAATATTAAATAAAATAAATTAAAATTAAGATTAAAATGGAAATACAAGGAGATATGCATAATCAAATTATGGGTTATGATAGAACATCTACTATGTTTTCTCCAGATGGGCATTTATTACAAGTAGAATATGCTGAAAAAACCGTAAGATTAGGTTCTGCTTCTATAGGAATGATATGCAAAGATGGTGTTCTTATAGTTTCTGATAAGAGAATTAAAGATAAGTTAATAGCAGATAACTCTGCATCAAAAATTTATGAGATAGACACAAATATTATGGCTACAGCAGCAGGAATTCTATCAGATGCAAGAGTTTTAATAGAAAGAGCAAGATTAATAGCACAACAAAATCGTGTAACTTATAATGAAAGCATAGAAGTAGAAAGTGTAATGAGAGAAATAGCAAACATAAAACAAGCATATTCACAATATGGTGGTGCTAGACCATTTGGAGTTTCTATAATGATTGCCGGAATATCAAAAAGCAAAGGAAAAATATTTGTTTCAGATGTAACAGGAAATTATCTTTCTTATAAAGCAACTGCAATAGGAGAAAATGATGAAAAAATAAAAGAAGAATTAAGAAAAGAGTATAACGAGAATTTAAAAATAGAAGATGGTATAAAAATCGCATTAAAAATATTTAAAAAGGTATTAGAAAAAAATTTTGATATATCAAGAATAGAAGCTGCTTATATTAAATTAGATGAGAAAAAAATTAAAAGATTAAAAGAAGAAGAATTAAAAAAACTAGTAAAAATCTAATTAATTATTATGGCCACTAATGTAGAAGCTCGGATTAAAATTAAAGGAAAGAACTTTGAAATTTTAGTAGATTTAGATAAAGCTTTACAATTAAGAAAAGGAATAAATGTTTCTATAGAAAATATCCTTGCTATAGATGAAATTTTTTATGATGTAAAAAAAGGATTAAAAGTTTCAAAAGCAGATTTGCAAAATTATTTTTCTACAGATAATGTAAGAGAAGCTGCTAAAAAAATAATTCTTGAAGGAGAAATACAATTGCCTTCAGAATATAAAGCAAAAATGGTTGATGAAAAAATGAAACAAATAATTGATTTCATAGCAAGAAATGCTATAGATCCTACTACAAATAAACCACATTCTTTAACAAGAATAGAAGATGCTATTAAGAAGATAGGAATAAAAATAGATAACAAACCAGTACAAGAGCAAATTCCTAGAGTTTTAGAAGAATTAAGAAAAATTTTACCTTTAAGAATAGAAACTAAAAAAATAAAATTAAGAATTCCTGCAATTTATACAGGTCAAGTTTATAATTTAATTAAAGAGTATAAAGAAAAAGAAGAATGGTTAAATAACGGAGACTTAGAAGTAATAGTTAATATACCAGCAGGATTACAAATAGAGTTTTATGATAAAATAAATCATGTTTGTCATGGAAATGTAATAAGCCAAGAAATAAAAGAATAAATATGAAAAAATAAAAATGACACCAAAAAAAGAAAAATCTGAAGAAAAAGAAGAAGAAATGGAAGTAACAGGAAATGAACATAAAGAAGATAAAAAAAGATTTGTAGTAATACCAGGAGAAATAATAATATCAGGAAAAGAATATCTTCCAGGAGAAGGAACACGAAAAGAAAATGATAATATAATATCAGAAAGATTTGGATTAGCAGAAATTTCTGATAGATTGGTTAGAATAATTCCTCTTTCAGGAGCTTATATACCTAGAGTTGGTAATATAGTTATAGGAAGAGTTAGTGATATAAATTTTGCTGGTTGGGTTATGGATATAAAATCTCTCTATTTAGGATTTTTACCATTAAAAGAATATACAACTAGATATAAAGATGAGAATGATTTAGAAGAAATATATGAAATAGGAGATTTAGTTGCATGTAAAATTACAGAAGTAAAAAGAAAAAGTGTAACCTTGACAACAAGGTTAAGGGGTTTAGGAAAATTAGAAGAAGGATTAGTAATAACAATAAATTCAAATAAAGTTCCTAGAGTAATAGGAAGAGAAGGAAGTATGATAAATTTAATAAAAAAAGAAACTAATTGTAATATTATTGTTGGACAGAATGGAGTTATTTGGATAAGAGGAAATAGCGTAGAAGATGAAATTAAAGCAAAATCTGCTATTCTCTTTATTGCAGAAAAACCATTTATTGATGGTTTGACAAGTGAAGTAGAAAAATTTTTAAAAGAGTATAAAATAAAAGAATGAAATAAAAAGATAAAATGGCATATACAAAAAGATTTGATGGAAGAAAAGAAGATGAATTAAGAGAAATAAGAGCAGAGGTTGGTGTAGTTAAGAATGCGGATGGTTCTGCTTTATTTTCTTTTGGAGATACAATTGCAATAGTAGCAGTTTATGGACCAAGAGTAATGCACCCTCAACATATGCAAGATGCAACTAAGGGCGTATTAAGAGTTAATTATGATATGTTAAGTTTTTCTGTACCAGAAAGGAAGAAACCTGGTATATCAAGAAGAAGTCAAGAAATAAGTAAGGTAACAGAATGGGCATTAACTCCTGTAATAGATTTAGATAAGTTTCCAAATACAGTAATAGATGTTTTTATTCAGGTTATTCAAGCAAATGCTTCTACAAGATGTGCGGGAATAAATGCAGCGGCAATGGCTTTGGCCCATGCAGGATTGCCAATGAAAGATATGATTAGTGCTGTTTCAATAGGTAAAATAGGAGATAAAATAGTAGCAGATTTAATAAAAGAAGAAGAAGATTATGACGAAGAAGGTGGTGCTACAGATATTCCAATTGCTATGTTGCATAATACAAAAGAAATAAGTTTATTACAATTAGATGGAGAAGTCTCTTTTGAAGAATTAAAAGAAGCAATAGAATTAGCAAAAAAAGTAATAGAGAAAATTTATATTAAACAAAAAGAAGCATTGAAAAAAATAAGAATAATATAAAAATGGAAATATCAAATTTAATGAAAGAAAAAATAATAGAATATCTTAATACAGGGAAGAGATTTGACGGAAGAAAGTTTGATGAATATAGAAATATAGAAATAGAAACTAATGTTAGCAAAAATGCCGAAGGAAGTTCTAGAGTAAAATTAGGAAATACAGAAGTAATAGTGGGAGTAAAAATAGATGTTTCTGAACCTTACACAGATAACGAAGATGAAGGAACTTTAATTACTAGCGCAGAATTAATTCCTTTAGCTTCAGATAGATTTGAATTAGGCCCACCAAGAATAGAAGCAGTAGAATTAGCTAGAATAATAGATAGAGGAATAAGAGAAAGCAAATTTATTGATTTTAAAAAATTATGCATAAAAAAAGGAGAAAAAGTTTATTGCGTATTTTTAGATATTTATCCTATCAATTATGACGGAAATTTAATAGACGCTTCTTTTATAGCTTCTGTTTGTGCTTTATTAACAGCAAAAATGCCGAAATATGACGAAGAAAAAGAAAAGATAAAATATGGAGAACTAACAAATAAAAATGTTCCATTATCAGACAAAATACCTGTAATGATAACTTCATGGAAGATTGAAAATAATATAATAATAGATCCTACATTAGAAGAAGAAGATGCTTCTAATTTAAGATTAAGTATAGCGGTTACTAAAGAAAAAAAGGAATTTAAAATTAATGCGATCCAAAAAGGTGGAGAAGGTACTTTGACAGAAAAAGATTTAGATAACATATTTAATTTAGTGAAAGAAAAAGCAGAAGAAATTTTGAAAAAAATTGAGAAAGCTATAAAATAAGAAAATAAAAAAAGAAGAATGTAGATTTTATAAAAAAGCAGTAAAATACAAAAATAAAGAATAGTGTATGTTAAAATAATCTTTGTAATAGAATGAAAGTTAAAAAATAGAGAATAAATTTTTATTTTATTATGTAGTTTATGAGGAATTTATTATAATACATCATATGAAAATATTTATAAATGCAAAAGATTATTTGAAAAATAGTAAAAAAGAAAATAAAAAATGAAAAAAGAAATAGAAGAAAAATTCACAAAATATGAAATAGCAAGAATATTAGGAGCAAGGGCATTACAAATTGCAATGAATGCTCCAATTTTAGTTAAGATATCTGAAGAAAAATTAAAAGAAATAAGATATGATCCTATAGAAATTGCTAAAATAGAATTAGAAGAAGATGTTTTGCCTATTTCTGTAAAAAGACCATTTCCTAAAAAAATAGAATCAAAACTAGAAATAGAAAGAAAAAAAATTGAAAAAGAAGAAAAAATTGAAGAAAAAATTAATATAGAAAAAATTGAAGAAAAAGAAGAAGAAGAAATAAAAGAAGAAGGCGAAATTATGGAACTTGCTAGCGACACAGAAGAAACTTCAGAAGAAACTTCTATAGAAGAAGAAGGAATGTAAAATAAAATTTTAATGGGAAAATTGAAATAAATATTTAGGATGATGTGTTAAAATATTAGAAATAAAAATTTTTTAAATCTTTATTATAAAAATTCTCTATTTTTTATTTGTCATAATCTTTATTTATTAAAAATAAAAATAAGAAATATTTAAAAATACTTTTTTTTTAATTTATATAATTAATTAATAAAAAATAATTATAAAAATGAAACCAAAACAGATTTTAGCAAAAGTAATTCTTAATTCTAGAAAAGAGAAAACAATTGAGGTTATAGTAAAAACAGAATATGGAAATTTCTCTGCATCTGCTCCAACAGGAAGAAGTAAAGGAAGTTATGAAAAAGATTATTACAAAGATGTGATCGAAAAAGAAGCAAAAAAATTAGAATCTTTTTCTAATAAAATATGTGAAATAAATATAGAACATTTTACTGATTTGCAATATGTAGAAAATATATTAAAAGGTTTTATTGGTGCAAATACAATTTATTCTTTAGAAGTTGCTTTATTAAAAGCAGCAGCAGCTGAACAAGGAAAATCTTTATGGCAATTTTTAAACCCAAATGCAAAGAAATTTCCAATTCCTATAGGAAATTGTGTTGGTGGTGGTTCACATTCTTTACCTTTCAAAGGGAAAAAACTTGATTTTCAAGAATTTTTAATTATCCCTAGATGTAAAAATTTTTCTAATTCTGTATATTTAATGAAAAAAGTTTATAATACCTTAAGAGATATTCTAAAAGCAAGAAGAGTTTTAGGTCAAATAAATGATGAAAATGCTTTAACTACTTCTTTAAATAATGAAGAAACTCTCGAATTATTAAATAAAATAAGATTTCAAATAGAAAAAGAGCATAATGAAAAAATAGAAATTGGCTTAGATGTTGCGGCAAATTCTTTTTATGATAAATCTTCTAAAACATATAATTATAAAAATCCTGAAACCTCTTTAACAAGAGAAGAACAAATTGAATATATTTCTGGTTTAGTAGAAAATTACGAATTATCTTATTTAGAAGATCCTTTGGAAGAAAATGATTTTGAAGGTTTTGGTATGGTAAAAGATAGAGTTGGAAATTGTCTTGTTGTAGGAGATGATTTAACAGTAACACAAATAAATAGATTACTAAGTGCTATAAAATTTGATTCTATAAATGCAATAATAATAAAACCAAATCAATGCGGTTCGCTACTTGAAGTAAATAAGGTTTTAAAATTAGCAAGAAAATACAATTTAAAAGTGATATTTTCTCATAGAAGTGGAGAAACTTTAGATTATACTATTGCAGATTTAGCATTTGCTTCTGGTGCAGATTTTATAAAAACAGGAATTTATGGAAAAGAGCGTGAAATAAAATTGAATAGATTAATTAATATAGAAAAAGAAATAAAATAAAAAAATAAAACCAATGATAAAATAAAATTTCTTTTAAAAGACATAAAAAATAAATACAATGACTTATATTTATAGTGAAAATATTTCATTTCTTACAATGAATAAAGAAAAATTGAT
This sequence comes from Candidatus Pacearchaeota archaeon, assembly GCA_038874355.1. NCBI lineage: Archaea > Nanobdellati > Candidatus Pacearchaeota archaeon. The sequence continues at coordinate 396,868 of JAVZCO010000001.1, forward strand.
TGGAGTTATAATAAAAAATAAAGATATTACACATACTTAAAAATAAATGTTTGAGTTAATTTAAAGGTTATTATATAGAAAGATTTATAAACTCTAAAAATTTAATAAAAAAATGGAAGAAAAGAATTTGAAGAAAAAATTAGCAAAAGGGATTTCTGAATATAAAAAATTAATTCGTGAGAAAGAGGCGACAGAAAAGAAAATTGCTAAGCATCTCGAAAAGGAAACAGCTTTTATCGAGGAGAATTTGCCAGAAATTATTGATATTGCTAAAGAAGATTATGAAAAATGGCGGGAAAAAGAAGGATACAAACTTAAAAGAGAGATCCAAGAAGCATTAAAAACAAATGATTTTGATAGAATTAAAGAAATAATAGAATATGCAAAATTAAAAGATATAGAAATACCAATAAAAAAAAGAGTTAAAGAATTATTTTCTCCAAGCGAGAGAGAAGAACTTTTAGAGTATGCAAAGAAAGCAGCTGAGAAAGAATGGTATTCTGATGCTGGAATGATTGCAGCTAAAGTAGGAGCAAAGAAAGAAGCTTTGGAGTATGCAAAGAAAGCAGCTGAGGAAGGAAAGTATTATTATGCTGGAATGATTGCAGCTAAAGTAGGAGCAAAGAAAGAAGCTTTGGAGTATGCAAAGAAAGTAGCTGAGAAAGAATGGTATTATGATGCTGGAAAGATTGCAGCTAAAGTAGGAGCAAAGAAAGAAGCTTTGGAGTATGCAAAGAAAGCAGCTGATGAGAAAGAATGGTATTATGCTGCTGGAGAGATTGCAGCTGAAGTAGGAGCAAAGAAAGAAGCTTTGGAGTATGCAAAGATAGCAGCTGAGAAAGAATGGTATTCTGATGCTGGAATGATTGCAGCTAAAGTAGGAGCAAAGAAAGAAGCTTTGGAGTATGCAAAGAAAGCAGCTGATGAGAAAGAATGGTATTATGCTGCTGGAAAGATTGCAAATGAGATTTTAAATTATTATCTTTAAAAATGGCTGAAAAACTAAAGATACTTATTGTTGAAGATAGAGAAGAAAATATTGGGGCTGCAAAAGAATATTTTGAGAATATTGGTTTTGAATTAGATTTTGCTCAAACCGGAAATGAAGCTTTAGAGAAATTAGGAAAAGAGCGTGAAAATTATCTTTTTTTAATTAGTGATTTATCTTTGCCAAGAGAAAAAGGAGGAAAAGAAGAGTTTATTGGCTTTGAAATAGGAAAAAAAGCAGAAGAATTAGGTATTCCTTATGTGTTTGCTACTTCATTTAATGTAGTTAATAATCATAATATTATACCTTATGAAAACTTTGAAGAAGAATATAACAAATTTTATAATGGAAATCCAAAACATGATTGTAGAATAATTGGTTTAAATAAAAAAGAAGTTATGGAGTGGAAAAAAGTTTATGAAAATATAGAAGAATTAGGTATTTTAAAAAATGCAGAAGAAATAAGAGAAGCAAGAAGAAGATATAAAAAATATACTGGAAAATCTTATAAGAAGAAATAAAAATATCGAAATCGATAATTGATAAAATAGTTAAACAATATAAGAAATTAATATTTATAATCTTGCTGCCAATTCTTGCATATAAGAAATAAAGTAATCTGCTTTTTTTATTAAATTATCTAGTTCTTTTCCAGAAATATCTTTTATTTCTCCATGCTCATATTTTTTATAAGTATTAAAAATATCTTCAAAATAACTTATAATAATTTTTGTTATCTCTCTTCTTTTTTCTATATTTTTTAATAATGCTGGGATAGAAGAAGGAATTATAACCGTGTATCCTTTTAACAATAAAAACGCTTGAGCAGAGTCTATAACTGCTGAATAAATATTAGAAAGAATATCTATTTTTATTCTTCTTATTTCTGTCATTTTACTTCCAGTATCCATTATCAAATGTAATAAAGAATCGCTTGATTTTCCTATTCTTCCTAAATTAATTAATATTTTTAAAGGATTTATTAAACTCGAAGGATCGTATATTACTAAAGAATTCTTTATTTCATTTATAATATAGAAATCATTCTTCATTATTCTTTCGAAATAGTCTGTTAATAAATATGAATAGATTTTTATCTCCAATGAAAATTTATAATTTAACAACCAATCTTGAATATTTTTTATTTTTTCTTTTTTTTCTTTTAGATTATCTAATAAAACACAAATTAATATATCTTCCGATTCTTTATTAATAACACACCAAATTGCTTTTATTTCTTTTCTATATTTTTTTAAACAATCTGTTAAAAATTTTTTTAAGGTATTCTTTAAAATTTCTTTATTTTTTATTTTTTCTTCTTTTTTCATTTTATCATTTTCTTTCTAACTTATTTAATAATATTTCCATTCCTTTAAAATAATTTTTATCTATATTTATTAATTTTTTATTTGTTTTTTTGTAATGTATATAAGAATATAAATTTTTTAGTATATCATAATAAGATTCGGGAATTTTATTTTTTTTAACAAACTCTTTTTCAAATAAATAAAGTATTTTTTTATCATTTTTATCTTTTTCTTTCACAACTTTTTTACATAAACTTATTCCATAATTATATGCTTCTTCTAATCTTTTTCTTTTACTTTCTTCTTCAAGTTTTTTAATTATATTTTTTGCTTCATTTAAGATTAATTTTATTTTATTCATCCATAAATCAATTTCTTCGCCAGAGAACTCCCCAAATGTTCCTTTGTATATTTTTTCATTTATTTTTATCAATTCATTATAAGTTTCTAAAAAGTAATTTGAAATCCCTATTTCTTTTTTATTAGCTCTTAATTTTTCTAAGGTATCTGTTGCAGAACTTGTTCTAATTTCTAAATAACTCAAAATTATTTGTGAAATAATTGTTAAAATATTTAATAAAGCAAAGGGAATTTCTAGAAGCTTTTTTTTCGCAGATAAAAAATAATTGATTGCTCTATAAAATAATCTTTCTGATTTTTCATTAATGCTATATATCTTTCCTTCTGCTAATAAATTTTTTATTAATCTAATGAAATCTCCTTTATCATATAAAATAATAGAAGTTCTTATTGCAGAAATAGTCCAAGGTTCAGCAATATGAATTAAATGCCAGATTAATCCAATTGTTTTTGGAGGTTGAAAATGTATTTCTATTCCCTCTTTTTTTGCCTTTTCTTGTATAGTTATAAGAAGTATATCTAATTTCTTTTCTTCTTCTTCAAAGTTTGGGATTGTTTCATCAATTGCAATGAAAATATCTATATCATGGCCTTTTACTAATCCTTTTTTTACAGCACTACCATAAAAAAAAACACTTTTAACAATATTTAATTCAAAAATAGGAGAACATAGTTGTTTTAATATTTTTTTTATATTTTCAGGAGTTTTTATTATTTTATTATCCTCTTTTTTTTCTTCCATAAAAGCAAAAATTTAATAGAATTAATAAACCTTTCTATTATTTTTATAATGATAAGTTTTTTCTTTAATTTTATTATATTTAATATTATTTGATTATAAATATTTTTATTTCTTTAAGAATAATATTATATAGATTTTATTTATAAAAAAATAAAGAAAAATAAGAAAAGACTTAATTCTAAAGCTTTATTGTTCTAGGCTTGTAATATCTGGAATTAAATATTCCAAACTTGGCAGATTACAATCATATATTGCTTTTTGTTTTTATTTTCCTTATTTCTTATCTATCTCTATTCCAATTCTTCTTTGTTTATTTTTACCTTACCCTTTTTACCTAGATCTATTACTATCTCGTCTCCATCATCCCTCAAATCACGAATATGAAGATAACTTTTATCAAAGCTCGAATCTGTAACTCTCTTATAATTTACTTTTCCATTCTTTCTCCAAACTAAATATACAGTATCATGTCCGTAATCTCTTCCATTTTCTGCCGACCATACAATAGCTGCTATATCTTTTCCAGGTATTCTTTTTTCTCCACTTAAATAATCACATCCCAGTCTTGAACCAACACTTATTACAAGATTTCTCGCCTGCTCCATAAAATCTTCTGGTTCTTCTATTTTTCCTTCAAGAGTTATTTTTTTCTTCATAGGACTGTATGAGATTCCTTTTGTTTCTTTAGGTGATATTTGAGCAATTACTCCATCTTCTAATAGTTTTTCTAAACCAATATAAGCCTCTCTTCCACGAACGTCTGATGATGGGGAAACTCTTTCATTTATCCATGCATGATCTTCATAAATCTGTTTTGGCTTTTCATATCCTTGTATATACCAAACACTATAACGATATTGATTACCAAAATATCCTGCTCCTTCTTGCGAGCATCTATCTGTATCTATTTGTTCGAAAAGAACAAATGCTGCTCTTTCTTTTTCTTTATCAACAATATAGTTTGTTATACGTGTTTCTCTATATAAAGGATGATTGTGTTGGTGAGTTTTAACAACATCGTCCATTACTTTTTTTACATATTCTTCAAAATTTGTTTCTTTATTTTCCATTTTTCTTACCTCCTTCCATTTGCCTCATCGCGTCATGCTCGTTTTTATTAAGTATGATTTCTAATTCACCTTTTTCTTTTGGTAAGAGAGGGTAATTTTTTAGATCTTCGTAATCAAAATCTCTTTCTTCCTCTATTTTTCTTTCATATTTTTCCTTTATCATTTTTCTCTTTGTCTATTGTGATATTTATTCTTGTTTTCATTTTATTTTGTATTATGTTATACTATATAGTAGTAACACTAGTATTTAAATCTTTCGGTTTTGTAATTACTAAATAGTAATTATAATATTTATTAAAATTTTATGAAAATATTTATAAATGCGAAGTCTTAAGAGAAACATTAAATAAAAACAAAAATTTAAAAACTCTAAATATTAATTACTATTTATCACTTATTATCGGGTGCAAAATTTGCAGATTTATTTTTTCTGCAGAAAGTAGCTTTTACTCCCGAACTATTTATAACTTAAACGTTTAAATAAAAATGCCAAGAAAGAAAAAAATTTTGCAAGAAGAAAAAGAAGAAGAAAAAATTTCAGATTTAATTGAAAATACAAAAATCAAAGAAAAATTAGAAAATGAAGAGTTAAATAAAATTTCAGAAGAAGATAAAGAAGAAATAACAGAAACAAAAAAGAAATTACTTGAAAGAGCTGCAGAATTACAAAAAACAATTGAAGAGAAAAAAATAAAAGAAGAATTACAAGAAGAATTAAAAAAATCAAAAACTTTTGTTCCTATTGAAGATTACTTAAAATATTCTGTTTATTTAGGAACCAAAGTGATTACTCCCCATATGAGAAAATTTGTTTATAAAAGAAGAGCCGACGGAATTGCAGTAATAGATGTAAATCAAATAGACAAAGCATTAAAAAATTTTATTAAAGAATTAGTGAAATATGATCCAGAAGATTTTATTATTGTATGTAAAAGAGAAGCTGGTTGGAAAGCTGTGAATTTATTTTCTCAGTTGACCGGAGTAAAGGTATTCACAAAAAAATATCCAGCAGGAATAATAACAAACACAAATCTTGTGGATTTTTTTGATCCTAAAATGGTTTTTATTTGTGATCCTTGGGTAGATAAAAATGCTTTAAATGATGCAAAAAAAACAAAAAAGAAAATTTTTGCTTTATGCGACACAAATAATTATACATTTGATATTGATCTATTTATACCATGTAATAACAAAAGTAATAAAAGCATAGGATTAATATTTTATATAATAGCAAAAGAATATTTAAAAGAGAAAAAAATAAATAAAAATCTTCCATCAATAGAAGATTTTGTTGGAGAGAAAATTTAAGATTTCTTAAATAAAATTTCCGAAAGATTTATAAATAAATATTTCATTCATTAAACTATTCAAAAATGATAAATTTTATCAGAATGAGTGCCTTAAAAAAGAAGAAGTTTAAGGCATGAAGTATGTAAGGCAACATTCTGGTAAATATTTCTAAATGAAATAAGTAATTAAAATTAATAACTTATAGATAGTAATATTTACCAGGGTTATTATGATATTTCGACCTTGTTAAATCCAGTTTATCCTGCTGGAGGTTGCGGCTATTTGGCTTGCACTTAGACATGCAAGTTACCTCGAAAGAGGAGCGAACTGCTTAGTAACACGTAGTTAATCCTTTCTATGGTCGAAGATACCCTCGGGAAACTGAGGTTAATATTCGATAGAAGATAATTTCTGGAAAGAATTATCTTTAAAAGGAAACGCCATAGAAGGAGGCTGCGGCTGATTAGGTTGTTGGCGGGGTAAAAGCCCACCAAGCCGATGATCAGTAAGGGCCCTTAACGGGGGAGCCCTAAGACGGATCCTGAGACACTGATCCGAGCCCTACGGGGTGCAGCAGTCTGGGGTTTTTTGCAATGCGCGAAAGCGTGACAAAGCGAGCCAAAGTGTCTCTCTTTGAGAGACTTTTGTCAAGTGTAAAAAGCTTGACGAATAAGGACTGGGCAAGACCGGTGCCAGCCGCCGCGGTAATCCCGGCAGTCCAAGTCGCAACCAACTTTATTAGGTCTAAAACATCCGTAGCTTGCTATGTAAGTTTCTTGTTAAATCTTATCTCTTGAAGATAAGGCTGCAAGAAATACTGCATAGCTAGAGACCGGGGGATGCAAGAAGTACAACCAAGGTAGTGGTAAAATATGTTAATCTTGGTTGGACTAACAATAGCGAAGGCATCTTGCAATAACGGCTCTGACAGTGAGGGATGAAGGCTAGGGGCGCAAAAGGGATTAGATACCCCTGTAGTCCTAGCAGTAAACACTGCGCACTAAACCTTGTGACCTCCTCGAGAGGTTGCAGGGCTGTAGCGAAGGCGAAGAGTGCGCTACCTGGGAAGTACAGTCGCAAGGCCGAAACTTAAAGGAATTGGCGGGGGAGCACTACAACGGGTGACGCGTGCGGTTCAATTAGATTCTACACCGTGAACCTCACCAGGACCGACAGCAGAATGAAGGTCAATCTGAAGGGTTTACCTGACACGCTGAGAGGAGTTGCATGGCCGACGTCAGCCTGTGTCGTGAGATGACCGGTTAAATCCGTTAACAGGCGAGACCTGCGTGTTTAGTTGCTACTCGGAGAGAGAGCACTCTAAACAGACTGCCTGGGTAACTAGGAGGAAGGTGCAGGCTACGTTAGGTGAGTACGGCCCGAATGCCCTGGGCGACACGCGCGCGGCAATGTTACATACAATGAGATGCAACTCTGAAAAGAGAAGCTAATCTCATAAAGTGTAACTCAGTTCAGATTGAGGATTGAAACTCATCCTCATGACGCTGGAATCCGTAGTAATCGTTCGTTAGCAGCGAACGGTGAATAGGTCCCTGCTCCTTGCACACACCGCCCGTCAAACCAACCGAGTTTTGCATTGGTGAGGCTCGAAAGAGACGAATCTTTGCAAGACAAGGCAGGTTAAGTCGTCACAAGGTCACTGTAGGGGAACCTGCAGTGGGATTACCTCCTAAATTAAAAAGGAGTTAAAAAAAGAAATATCATAATAATTTGTTGCCTTACATACTACAAAAATTTTAAAGGGCCTGTAGTCTAATGGTAGAATGCGTCCCTTGCACGGACGAGGTCCGAGTTCGATTCTCGGCAGGTCCATTTTCAAATGAATTTGAGAAAAAAATTCTCAAAGGATAGCTGATGTTCAAAAATGAAGCAGATAGAAAGATCTTACTTAGTTAAACTGCTAGATGGATAGCTTGGCTTAAGTCGTGATGAAGGACGTGGCAAGCTGCGATAAGTCCAGGGTAACTGCACGCAAGTTTTGATCCTGGAATTTCCGAATGAGATAACTTTCTCGAAAGAGAATATCTAGCGATAGATGTACCCAGGGAATTGAAACATCTTAGTACCTGGAGGAAAAGAAAACAAAAAGTGATATCCTTAGTAACAGCGAGTGAAAAGGATAGAGGGCAAACCGAATCTTTCGTCGAAAGGCGATAAGAGATGTGGTGAGATAAATAAGAGCTAAATTATCGAGTCGAATTTCTTTGGAATAAGAAGCCTTAGAGGGTGATAGCCCCGTAGACAAAGATAATATGCTCTTATCTCAAAGAGTAAGGCTCTCTGGATTGAGAGTCTGAAAATAGCAGAATTAACTGCTAACCCTAAATATAGACTTAAGTCCGATAGCGAACTTAGTACCGCGAGGGAAAGCTGAAAAGAACTCTTGGCAGAGAGTTAAAAGACTTGAAATCTAGCAGTGACAGGTTGTTACGGCTCGAAAAGAGTTGTAACGTACGTTTTGAAGAACGGGCCAGGGAGTTAAGATTAGTGGCGAGGTTAAGTCTCTCTGAGATGTAGCCGTAGCGAAAGCGAGTTCGAAAGAGCGATTAGTCACTAGTCTTAGACCCGAAGCCAGATGATCTATTCCTGAGCAGGGTGAAGTCTCTCGAAAGAGAGATGGAGGCTCGAACCAGTGTTGTGTGCATGCACTTGGATGACTTGGGAATAGGGGTGAAAAGCCACTCGAATCTGGCGATGGCTGGTCCCTGCCGAAATATGCCTTAGTATAGTCTTTTCCTGCTAGAATATGAGGTAAAGTACGGATAAAACCTGCAGAGGATTTTTCCTACGGGGTTTTTTCCAACTCAGAACTTATATTCTGCAAAGGAAAGGAATCAGGGGCGGCGCGTAAGGTGCTGTTCCGAGACCGAAAAAACGGAGACTGGAGTTAAGGTCCCAAAGTTTATGTTAAGTGTATCAAATCTTGTCGAGACCCTGAGACAGTAGGGAGGTAGGCTTAGAAGCAGCCATCCTTTAAAGAAAGCGTAACAGCTCACCTATCGAGGTTCTCGGCGGAGAAAATGGACGGGGCTAAACATAACACCGATACTCCAGCCCTACTCGAAAGAGTAGTGGGGTAGGCAGGCGTGCTTCTTGCTGCGAAGTACTTTCGTGAGAAAGTATGGAGCGAGAAGTAGTGAAGATCCTGGTGTTAGTAAGATCGTACTTGTCTGAGATATGACAAGCGCTGAAAGAGCACGGTTTCCTCGGCAATAAAAATTAACCGAGGGTTAGTCAGCACCTAACCAACCTCTTAACCGAGAGTTGGGAAAGGGTAACAGGTTAATATTCCTGTACTAATTATTTTCAATTATTGTATAGAGTTAGTTTTTGGATAAGCAAAGTTCCGAAAGGAATTTCCTTACAGAAGTTTGTGGAGCGTAATGCTAAGATACAAATGAATGTAAGGATTAAATTTGCTGATTCCAAGAACCCATGAAAACTCTATACATAGAAAATAATTAGCTGTACCAAGAACCAACACAGGTGCTCTAGCTGAGAAGGCTAAGGCGTGTAAGGATAAACTGGATAAGGGAACTCGGCAAATTGGCCCCATATCTTCGGTAGAAGGGGTGTCTATTCTTGTAATTTGAAATATAATTGCAAGAGTAGATCTCAGTAACAAGGGTGGCCCGACTGTTTACCAAAAACGTAGCCGGGTGCTAATCTGAAAAGATTTGTATACCCGGTGAGTCCTGCCCAGTGACGGTGTCTGAAACTCCTTTTCAAGGGAGCTAATGCCCGTCAAACGGCGGGGGTAACTCTGACCCTCTTAAGGTAGCGTAATGCCTTGTCGTCTGAATGGCGACGTGCATGAATGGATCAACGAGGTTGCCACTGTCCCTATCCAGGTCCTTCTGAAGACACTTTCTGGTGCAGATGCCAGAGACGTCTAGTGGGAAGCGAAGACCTTATGAACCTTTACTGCAGCTTGTTGTTGTATTTTTACAAAGAATACATAGAATAAGTAGGAGCGTAGATGTTTAGCTTCGGCGAAAACGGAGCAAAAGTGTAATACTACTTATTCTTTGTGAAAATACTTACTCTCGGAAGAGAGGACACCAACAGGTGGGCAGTTTGGCTGGGGTAGTTCCTGCCGAAAAAATATTGGTAGGGCCCAAAGGTAAGCTCATCCGGCTTGGAAACCCGGAGTAGAGTGCAAAGGCAAAAGCTTACCTGACTGTTTTCTGAACAGCAAGGAAAACAGGCATGAAAGTGGGGCTTAGCGAACCTACGAGGTCTTTTAATGGGACCCGTAGATGACAGAAAAGGTACTCTAAGGATAACAGGCTTGTCGCGCCCGATAGTTCATATTGACGGCGCGGTTTGGTACATCGCTGTCGGCTCTTCCTATCCTGGGTGTGCATAAGCACCCAAGGGTGTCGGAGTTCACGCATTAAAAGGGATCGTTAGCTGGGTTAAGAACGTCGCGAGACAGTTTGTATGATATCTACTAGACGTGTCGTTGAGTGAGCGGAATGAGTCTATAGTACGAGAGGAACTAGACTCAGGCGCCTCTGGTAAAGCGGTTGTAATGAGCAAGCCGCGAAGCTACGCGCTGTGTGGATAAGAGCTGAAAGCATCTAAGCTCGAAGCCATCCGCAAAACGACTCAACTAATGCCGTCATAGAACATGACGTCGATAGAGGTCGGATGTAAGCATCAAGGCAACGAGATGTTTAGTCACGACCTACTAAAAGCATCAATCTGTAAGATCTTTCTATCTGCTTTAATTTAAAATTATAAAAAATTAAAAAGAAGAATTATTCATAATAACTTTAAAAAATATATTTATTTTATTTTAAAAATTCTAAAATATCCAAATAGTTCAAAATTTTTTTGTCATCCTTATCTAATCCCGGGCAAGCTGTATTAATATATAAAGGCAAGGAAAAATTTTCTATTTCTTCTTTAGTTACATTATCACAAATTAATATATATACTTTTTTTCCCAACTTTTCTATTTTATTTTTTAATAGTAGAGCATAATCTAATTTATTTTGGTATTTTTTTATTGATACAATAATTCCTATTTTGTCACAAAGAAAAAATTTTTTTATTTTTGCTTTTTTATTATTCTCATAATGAGAAATTTCATCATACGAAATTTTTTCTATACAATAGCCATTAAAAAAATAAATCTCTTTTTTTGAATTAATTGCTATGTTTAAAGCATGAAATTTTCCATCACAAATTAATAAAACATTTTTTTTTGTTTTTATTAAAGAACAACCTAAAACTTGTTTTATTTCACTTTTCAATCCTAAATATTTTTTTACAGCTTCTGCTAACTTTTTATATTGTATAGTATAAAAAATATCTATATTTTCTTTTGATCCAATTTCATCTACAAATTTATTTAATATTTTTTTATTAAAATAAATATTTCTTCTTAACAAAGGAATAAATAAAGTCTTCATTATTAAAAAAAGAAACTTAATTTTTTAAATATAACTTAATTTAAAAGGTAATTTTTAATTAAAATCACAACTCTAAATATTTATCTTCTTGTTTTTGTGGAGAATTAAAAGAAGGCTTTTTTGGTTTGTAAACTTGTGCAAAAGATGGTGTAGCTATTATTATATTTTCTCCGAATCCTGCTATGTCCCCTTCAATTGCTTCTACTGTTTTCTTTATCTTTAAAATTGCTCTTTTTAAATCCATCATATCTTTTCCCTTCATTTGTTTTATATCAATAACAACTATATTATAACCTTCTCTCAAAGCATTCAAAACCTCATTAACATCATCAAATTTTTTAAGAACAAAAGGTCTTACCATAACTTTTTCTTTTTTTATTTCTTGTCCCAAATCAACTTCAATATATTCTTCATCACCTTTTCTTAATCTTCTTTTTAACCTTCCAAATACCATAAAAAAATTAATTTTAGGTGGTTTATAAATATTTCTATTCTTAATATTTATAATTTTTATTTAAAATTTATATTTTATTCGACGATAATCAATTCTTTTCTATATCTTTACTTAAACTTTCTAATTTTTCTTTTAAGGATTTTTCTTGTTTTTCAAAAGATTTTATTTTCAATTCAATTATTTTTTTCCTTTCTTCTAATTCTTCAATAATCTTTTCTCTATCATAATTTATCATCAAGTTCCCTATAATTTTATAAACCTCTTTATTAGCTTTTTTTATTTCTTCTAAAGAAAAATTTATTTCATTTAATTCTATTTGTAATGACTGTAATTGAAAAAGAATATTTTGTAAATTTTGTTCTATAATTTGTATTTCTCTTATTTTTTCTTTTTTCTTATCATCTCTTTCCATATTTATTCTGCCTTCACTTTTTTTATGACATTTCTTGTTTTATAAAATATTTTACATCCACAATAAGGACAAACAAATCTTTTTTCTAATGTTTTAGAAGATATACTTTTTTCACACTTAAAACATTTATAATTTGCCATTTTCTATTTTATTTATCTTCATTTAATTTATCTACTAAACATTTTGCTTTTTCTAAAACTATATTATCATTTATTTCTACAACGTACATTCCATCTATTTCTTCTGCAAAATTTTTATTCTTTATATTATAATATATAATTTTTCCTTCAATATTTCCTATATACTTCCAATAAGGTAAAGGAAAAAATTCATAATTCCTTTTTTTATTATCCATTTTTTAATTAAAAATAATAATCTTTTATATTTATATGTTTATAAATCTATTGTATATAATAACATCCAGAAGTAAATTTCTTTTTACACTTTCTACAATACCATATACCTTTTGCTAATCTTTTTACTTTTTTTTTATTACAAAAAGGACATTTTTGTTTTTTTCTTTGAATAGATTCAATTTTTCTTATTTTTTCTTTTACTTTAGTTCCATACCTAGATGAAAATCTTCCTGCATGTTTTATTTTTTTTGTTTTTCCCATTTTATAAATTAAAATTTGATAAAGATGGGGATGCCCGGATTTGAACCGGGGTCGCGTGCTCCCAAGGCACGAATACTAACCAGGCTATACTACATCCCCTTAAATATAAATTTAATCTTTCTTTATTATATAAATTTATTGTTATTTTTTGGATGTAGATTTTTTTTCTTCTATTTGAGTTGGTTTTGTAGATGTTGCTTTTGCTCCAACCCCGGTTGTAGATGTTTCTGTAACTTGTTTTTTTATTTCTTCTGCTGTTTTTTCTTCTTCTAATTTCTTTTTTATTTCTTCTTGCTTTGCTTTTATTTTTGAAAAAGTTTCTTGTAAAAATTTTAATTTTTCCTTATCTGGAATAGTTTTTTCATTTAAAATTTCATCATCATATAAACCTTTATCCACTTCTTTTATTACTTCTTTAGGGTCTTTATTTTCTACTAATATTCCAGCAGAAACACAAGTTCCTAAAACATTTTTTACACACGCTTTTAATGTTTTTGAAAGCATATTTTGTTGCTTCATTTTTGCTATTTTTATTATCTGTTCTATCGATAAATTACCAACTTTTACATTCTTCATGTCTGGAGAACCCTTTTCTATTGAAAGTTCTTTTTTTAATAATTCTACTACTGGAGGTGATAAAACTTTAATTTTAAAATTTTTTGATTTTACATTGACATCTAATTCTACCGGAACCTTTAATCCAGAAAAAGTTTTTGTTGCCTCATTTATTTCTGAAATAACTTTTCCAATATTTATTCCCAAAGGACCAAGTTTTTGGCTTAAGGTTGGGCCAGGTTTCATATTACCACCATCTACTAAAAGTTTTATTATCATTTTATAAAATTATTCATTTTCCTCCTTTTCTTCGGAAATTTCCTCTCTTCTAATTACTCTTAAATTATCTAAGCTTATTGTTACCGGAATTGGAATTGCAGCTTGCAATAAAACAACAACAGCTTCTCCTTTTTGTTTGTCTACTCTAACAACTTTTGCTTTTTCTTTTTTGAAAGGTTCTGATATTATTTCTACTATATCATTTTTTTCTATGTTTATTTCTTCTATTTTTGGCTCGATCATTGGTTTTATTTCTTCATAAGTTACATTTTTTCTTAATATTCCTTTAACATATCTAAAATTAAAAACAGCTTCTTCTGCAGAATCTTTATCTTCTGCTTCTAATATAATATATCCTCTCACGCCATGAGGTCTGATTATAGAATATACTTGTAACTGTTTTTTTTCTACTCTTTCCTTTATTGCCTTCATTACTGTATCTTCCTTATTCGTTGTTATTTTTATTACAAATAACATTTTTATTTATAAAGAAATTAGTTTAAAAATTTTTGTTTTTTGTATTTAAAAAATCTTCGTTTAGTGCATAAGGGTATAGATTATTAAATTTATTAAAAATCCTAAAAACCCAATAATAAGTAAACCAATTATAGAAACTTTTGATATTATTTTGAATTCTTCTAAAGTAGGTTTTTTCATGATTTTCCATACTCTCCCACATTTAATAAAAAAATTTTTGGTATTATTAATAAAGTTATTAATAAATTTCATATTATCAAAAAAATTTTTAACTTTATAAATCTTACATCTTTTATAAAATTTAACTTACAATAAATTTTATAAATTAAATTAATATAAAAAATATATATGCGGGGGTTCCGGAGTGGTCAAACGGGCAGGACTTAAGATCCTGTGGCTTAGTGCCTTCAGAGGTTCGAATCCTCTCTCCCGCATTTTTCACTTTTATTTTTATTTCTTTAAAATTTTATAATAATTTTATAAATTAAAAAGAAAATTATTCATTAAAAGAAAAAATAAAAAATTTTCTTAAAAAATAAAAACGCCCACACCGAGAGTCGAACTCGGATTGCATCCGTGACAGGGATGCGTCATAGCCGTTAGACCATGTGGGCAGAATATTAATTTTAAGCATAAAATGATTTTTAAATTTTTCTTATTACAATTATTTTTCTAAAATATTATATTGAAAAATAATAATCCTTTTAAAATAAAAATTATTAAAAAATTAATGGAATTGGAAAAAATTTTAAAAAAACAAAATTTATCAAATTTAAAAATATTAAATAATAGTATGGTTAATTTTGAATATAAGGATTTCTATGTACATTTTTTTATTTATCAAGATGTAATGTATGGAGAAGCTTACAAAAAAAATATTATAAACGATACTGAACAATTAAGATATTGTAGATTTTTATTTTTTCCTTCAAAAAAGGAAAGAGAAGAATTTGAAAAAGAAGCTGGATATATTCATTTCATATTAGAAGGTAATTTAAAAAGGAACATAAAAAATTTAATAAGATTGTTAGAAACTCCTAAGGAGAATATATTTCTATTAGAAGATAAAAAAGGAACAGTTTTTTTAAAAAATAATGAAGATATAAGAAGAAAAATTAATTTTTTAAGATTAAGAAATTTCATAAATAAGAAAAAGTATTATAAGAAATAATTTTAAAAATATGGGAAATATTTAAATTATATGAAAAATTATATATTTTTTATTTTTTTATTAATTATCATTTCTTCTGGTTATTTTTTTCTAAAACTAAATTTCTTTACAGAACCAAAAAAATTAGAAGTTAACAAAACTCAAATAAATTATAATAATCAAATCTCAAGTTATGAAAATGAATTACAGATTTGTCAAAATACAAAATTTAACCATAATAATATTACATATTCTATTGATTCTAACTGCAAAGAAAATAAAATAAAAAGAATAGAAGAAGCTTTTAAAATTATAGAAAAGGAAGTTGGAGAAATAAAATTTATTAGAGTAAATAGCGATGCTGATATAGATGTAATATGTCAAAATATAAAAATCCCAACAGAAACAAAAGGATACTTTATTGCCGGAGAAGGTGGGCCAACATCTTTGATTAACACAAGTTTATTCTGTATTATAGAAAAAGGGAAGGTTTTATTATATAAGGAAAAAGATTATTGTGATTATCCTAATGTAGAATTACATGAGATTTTACATGTTTTTGGCTTTGGGCATTCAGATAATGAAAGAAGTATAATGTTTAATACTTCATTTTGCAATCAAATTTTAACAAAGGATATAATAGATGAAATGAAAAGATTATATAGTATAAAGAATCTTCCAGAATTATATTTTGAGGATGTAGAAATAAAAAAACACGGATTATATATAGATTTTAATTTAAAAATTAAAAATTCTGGATTAATAGAAGCAAAAAATGTTTCTTTATTAATAAAAGAATATCCATCTTATAAAAAAATCGATTCTTTTGAACTATCTGATATAGAATATGGTGCTGGAAAATCTATAAATGTAGAGAATTTAAGAATTCCTTTAAAAACAAAAAAATTAATTTTTGAGATTTTCTCTATTCAAGAAGAAATAGATAAAGAAAATAATTTTTTAGAAGTAGAATTATAATAAATTTATTCAGATTTTTCTTTTAAATTTTTTTCTTTTGTCTCTTCTTCTTTTTTTTCATTTTCTTCTTTTATTTCTTTTTCTTCTTCAATTTCTTTACCTTTTTCTAATTCATAAGAAAATTTTTTCCTTGCTATTATAATAAGAATAATTAAGATTAAAAAAAGAATTGATGTAACAATAATCGGTAATAAATAATACAAATTTATGTTTCCTTTTTTAGGATAATTAATAAATAAATCTTCTTTTGGTATTATGCTTAAAGAAAAATCTTCGCAATTATTAAATTTTGTTAATTTCGCATCTTTTGATTCATAATAATATAACCATCTCTTTTTGCCATTATCATCTTCACCATAATATATTCTTTTATTTATTCCAGCATATCCTAACTTAGCTAAATTAGAAATCTCTAAAATATCCTTATTAGAAATTGTTATTAAATTATTAAATCTAATCCATCTTATCTCTTTTTCTGTTATTAAATTCCAATCTATATCACTTAAATCTTCTTTATAATTTCTTGTTAGATTTTGTTTTTGTAAAGAATAAAAAAAATCGCTCTTTAAATCCGGATAAAATTTTTCCATTATTTTTTTTCCACTATTTTCTATTTTATAATTTAAAAAAAGTTCATCTACTTTATCTATAATTTTTAAGTTTTTTAATAGGTTTTCTATTTCTTCTTTATTTTTATTATTTATGCAAAAAACCCCGGTAGAGTAATATACTTTCTTTCCATCACAATTATAATCTCTTATATCTTCTCCATAAATTTCTATGTTTATTTTTGTGGAATTAGAGATGGAATTATCTAAATAAATAAAGAGATTTTCTTTATAAAATGAACAGAAATTTAAAAAACATTCGTAATCCCATGAAGACGCATTATTAAATATACTCTCATTAAAAGATAAACTTTTATTTTTTAGTACTGTGGAAAATTCAAAAAAAGAGACTTCTTCAGAAGTTTTATTTACAGGAACTTGTATTCTTAAAGACAAACAGTCATAACAGAAAGGATAAGAAACTTTTTTTAATATTAAAGCAATATTATCACTTACAGAAGATTTAAATATAAAATTTCCATTTATATAATTAACATTTTTTGCGTTTTCTAGTAAACTTAAATCTTTTGTTATATCCTGTTTATTAAATAATATTTCTATAGCATAATCATCTAAAGAATTTATACAATCTGCATAAACCAAACTTATAAGATTAATAGAAAGTATTATTAATAAAAATATTTTTTTCATTTTTAGAAAAATAAAAATGTATTTTTAAGTATTACTATAATGAAATATAATAAATATTTTATTGAAGTTTTATTTACCAAAAATTTAACTCATTATGTTTAGGTATAATTTTTTGATAATATTTCTATTAATTATTTTTTTCTGACTCTTTTATAAATTTTAAAATCTAATCGCTTTTTTAATTTTACTTTTATAGAATCTATTTTATTAAATCTTGTAAATTTTTTATTCTATCTTTTCTAATATGCTAGGAAATTCTTTCATAACTTTATTTATTACTTCTTTATCTTTTAAGTTTGGTTCTTTTTGTAAAATATTTATTGCTTTAGAAGCAGCCGCAATCATTGCCATTCTTGTTTTATAATCATTAACACTATTAGATTTTTCTGAAACATATTTAATTATTTTTTCATAATCAATTACAAAATCAATTTTTGGATTTTCCTTCCTATATTTTAGAACTTCATTAACCGCATTTATCATATTAATTTTTATATCAACATTTACCATTTTTTATTTATCTTTATTAAATTTATTTCTATAACAGTTTATCTTAATCATCTTTGTTAATATCTTTTTTATATCTTTCTATTTTGTAAATTTATTAATTTTTTATTTTTATATTTTTCTTTTTTAAATTTAAATCCCCGCGGCAAGAATCGAACTTGCGATCTCTCGGTTTCTGTAATGAGCATCCGGCTTATCAAGCTTCATTCTTTTCCTTTAGGAATGTCTGCTCTAAATTTCTACAGCCGAGCGCTCTACCACTGAGCTACGCGGGGATAAATATAATTATGAATAACTATTTTTAAAATTATCTTAATTTAAAATTATTTCAAGAAGCATATTTCTATCTTGCTATTAAAAAATAAAAAGAAAAAAGAAAAAAGAAAAAATTATTCACAGTTTTATGCACCTGTTGCAGGTCCTATTAATGGGGGAGCACCAACATCAGTTGATATTCCTTCTAATAGTTTGTCAGCAGCTTTTCTTGTGTCTGCTGCTTCCCAACCTGCTACAAGTACAGCGATTTTTCCTGATTGAGCTCCAGTTACAACACTATTTGCTGCAACTACTTTTATTACATATTTGTCTTTTTGGATTGTACTTGATTCACCACAAGATGGATATGCAACATTAAGTATTTTTGCAGCTAAGCTGTTTACACAGCTTCCACCAACAACAATTAAGTTTTTGTCTGTTGGTATTGTGTCTGTGTCTTTTATTATTTGAACAGATGAAGCACCACTTGTTGTTGATACTGCTTTTGCTTCTGTTACATAAACCTTACCGTAAGATTCGTCTCCATGATAAATTATTTTCAATGAATCTTGGTCTCCACTTGTGTCATGTAACAATTCTGTTGCTAATTCTCCATAAATAAAACTTCTGAATACATCTGTATCTTCAATTTCTAATCCTCCATCAGGCGTTTCTCCTACAATTCCACTTACTGTTGCTTTATCTGATGTCCATCCAAGAGTTACATTGAATTGCTTTCCTGCAGTTGTAGAGCCTGTTTTATCTTCTTCTCTAAATCCAAGCTGATATGAAGTTACTGCAGTATAACCATCAGCAGTAGCATTTGCTTGGAATTCAGGCCATTTAACTGGTGTGGCTGTATAATTAGCAGCATCTTTTGCTATTGGCAAATAAACTTTTAATCCTTCTTTGGAGAACAATCTATCAAAATAGACATTTGTTCCAGAATTAATAACTACTGATTTTCCATTTCTGTCAATAGCACCAATTGTTAAAGAGACACTTCCTAAATTTACTGTATCTCCTTGAACTGCTTCTGCTTTTTTATCTACCCAACTTCCATCCTTGTAATATTGTATGGATGTTGTGTTTGTTGTTCCGTCAGATTTAACACCAAAGTTTGTAGCTCTCATAAGATAAGATTCTTTATTTAATCCATCATCATATGAAGCAACAAAATATTGGTGTAAGTCACTATCAAAGGTTATGGTTGTTGTTGTTGAATTTGCTGTTAATAACCCCTTTCCTGCTTCTCTTCCTGTTCCTTGCCATACTGTTCCATTACCATACATTAAATCTATATCTGCATTTCCATCTTTAAGAGGGAAAGATTTTAATCTAATGTAGGTATTTGAACCTTTTTCAACTTTTATTTCTTCATTAGCTGGGTAGTGCATTCCATTAAAAATAATTTTCACATTTTCAAATACAGGCATTGTTAATGCTTGGTCTTCTGTTGCAAAAACATCTTCATCTGCTTTCCATTCAAGAACTATCTTATTAAGTCCTGCTCCTGAATTTGTGAAATAAGCTGTTAAATCATTCATAGTTACATCATTCACTTTTACTGGCAATCCATGTCTTAATTCAATTTTTCCGCTTCCTATGCTGAATTCTACACTTGCAATTGTTCCTGCAACATCTCTCATTGCTATATCTTTTATTCCAATATAAGTTTTATCTAATAACTTATATGTTTGTCCTTCTCTTAAACTATTTGTTAATTCTCCATTAACACTCAACTTTACTTCTGGATTAGAAGCCGCTCCACTTAGTGTAGCTATTGATATAGTGTATGTTTTTCCTCCAACAGTTACTGTTTTTGTTTCTCCTTCATTTATCAATATTGTATTTGCTGCATCCAGTAAATTAATAGTAGTGTTTGTTGTAACACTACTTATGAAATAATCTTTTCCCATTATTTCAATATCTGTATTTGTTAAATCAGCCCATTCAGGATTAGTTGAAAATTCTAAGGTATAATTAAGAATTGTTGTTCCAGAAGGTACTCTTATACCAACTGTAGGGACATCTGATTTATAATCAGAATCCTCGAATAATGATAATGTAAGATTAGTTAATTGAATCTTTTGTGTGTATTCAAAAGCGTCATTATCATCATCCAAGTACTCTCCATCTTTAAGTATAGTACCTAAATCATCGCTTGTTATTGTGCCAGAAACAACATCTAATATACCTTTTCCAATGCTGAATTTAGTAGCTGCTCTTTCAATTGGATATTTATCTCCTTCACCAACACTTATTTCTCCAATATTTGTAGTAACCTTGCTATTCAAATTGCTTTGGATAGCTGTTGCAGCACCACTATCTAATGGAGCATTTGAACCTACTATTATAGCAGCATCAGCAACTCCATTAACAACAAATGGTGCTGGGTAATTAGCAGCTAAAGCAAATCCGGCAGTACTTCCCAACATTAAAGCGCTTGCTACAACTGAAGCTACTTTTCTAAAATTAAATTTCATTTTCTTTGACCTCCTTTCACTTAATTAAAGGCCTTGTCTGTATTAGGCAACATTAATAGATAAGATTGGCTGCCTTTTTTTACAGACATTCAACTCCATAAGGGGAGTTTAGGCCTACGCATAAAGCGTAATTATATTATAATTTTAGTATTTTTAAATCTTTCTATTTTTTATACAAAAAAATATAAAAAATACCTCGATTTTCCCATTTTCATTTATAAATATTATGTTATCACTTAAAGTGACAATAAATAAAATAGAAAGATTTAAATAGATATATGTTATTATAAAACATATATACAAAATTAAAACATATAAATAAAAAATATATATTAAATATATATGTTTGAAAATATACTCTATATAAAAAAATATACAAATAAATTTGCTTATGCGATCTAAATTGCAAAGCGAAATAATATAAAATATAGATAATAGAGATAAAAAATTAAATTATAAAAGATTAAGTTTTAATAAAATAAATAAAAAACTAATATTAAATAAAATAAAAAAAGATAGATGTAGTACCTAAAAATGGCAAGAAAAAGAGAAAGAATAGTAAATTTATATGTAAGACCAGGAAATTTTGCTTTTTTCTTTAGAAGAATATCTGGGAATAAAGAAGAATACGATTTTTCAGAATTAGAAGATTTAAGAAAAGTTCTAAATAATGAAAAAGCAAAAATATTAAGTATTATTAAAACAAAATCTCCAAGCAGCATATATGATTTAGCAAAAGAACTAAAAAGGGATTTTAAAGCAGTAAGAGAAGATGTTAAACTTTTAGAAAAATTTGGTTTAATAGAATTAAGAAGTATAATTAAAGGTAAGAGAAGATGCTTAAAACCAGAAATAGCTCTAGATACTTTACAGATAAATATAAACTTTGATTAAAATGAAGATAAAATTCAGAAAACTCACACTCTCTTCAGGAAAAATCTTGCTTGCCGGAAGAGATGCACTAAGCAATGAAGAATTAATAAAGCAAGTTAATGAAAATGAATATGTGTTGCATACAAAACAAAAAGGAAGCCCTTTTGTTAATATAAAAGCAAAAAAACAAGAAGTAACAAAAAAAGATTTAAAAGAAGCTGCTATTTTCTGTGTTAAATACAGTCAAGCATGGAAAAAACCAAAAATTAAACCTTCTTTTGTAGAAGTTCATTATTTTTTAGGAAAAGATATTTTTAAAGATAAATATATGGCAATAGGAACATTTGGTGTAAAGAAATATAAAAAAATAATCATAAAAAAACAAGATATTATTTCTTTAGGCTAATTTCTTTTGTCCTTCATATTTTTTAATAAACTCATAAGCTTTTTCTAACATCTCTTTATTAGTTTTTATTTTTAATCTCTCTAAAGCTTTATTGAAAGGTAGCCAAACAAAACTTTCATGCTCATAAGATATTTTTGTTTTTGCTGCATCTTCTTTAGTTGTCTTACCTAAAAAGAATGTTGCTTCTTTATTTATAAAATCATTTTCTCTTTTAAAGAACCATTTTTGTTTATATTTAAATCCCTTAATTAGTTGTATATTATTTATTCCTGTTTCTTCTATAGTTTCCCTTAATGCTGTTTCTAATTCATTTTCATTATTTTCTATTATCCCTTTAGGAAATCCCCAGTAAGTTTTATATTTCAATAAAATGAAATAAGGTATCTCATTATCTAGATAGTATAAAATTATTCCAGAAGATTTTTCTTTCATCATTTTTATTCTTTAATCATCCTCTTTTAAAAAACCTTTTTGTAAGCCTATTTCAATCCATGCCCAAGCCCAAATAACAGCTTCAAAAGCTTCTATAAATTTATTTTCAACTAGAAAATACTTATAATCAGCAAGATAAGCATCTATATTCTCTAAAAAATCTTCATATTTTTTATTTTTTACTTTTATATTCTTTCTTTTTTCTTTAGCTTTTTTAAACCACTTTTCTGCTTCTTGAATTAATCTTTTTTCAGTATTACTCATTTTATATATTTTATCACAATAGTATTTAAATATTATTTATTAATTTAATAATTATGGATAAAAATTATTATCCGTGCTTTGCTTTAAATTTTGAATATGAAGATAATTATAAAGGTTTTTGTATACTTATTCCTTATAGAATTTTAATTAATTATCTTTTTATTGAAAATAGAGTAGATGTAATTATCTCTAAAGACAAAGAGGATTTAGAAGAAAACTTAGAAGATGCTATCAATAATAATTGGTATCGTTTTAAAGTTAGAAATTCTCTTTTGAAAATTTTGGAAAAAGAAATTTATAGTTTAAATGAGAACTCTTCTAGAGAAAATATGGAGAAGATTTTTCATCTAATTTTAAGAGAATACAAAATTTAAGATTATTTTAGAATAAATTTATATATCTTTCTTTTATAAAAAGATTATGAAAATTTATGTAAAAGTAAAACCAAATTCTTCAAAACAGGAGATTGTTGAATTTGGTAATTATAGATATTTAGTTTATTTAAAAAATGAAGCAAAAAATAATGAAGCAAATATTGAACTAATAAATTTATTATAAAAACATTTAGGTATTCCTCCAAAAAAGATAAGAATTGTTTTTGGTTTAAAATCAAAAGATAAAATTTTAGAAGCAGATTAAAAATGAGATACGAAATAGCTATTGACTTAAAAGAAAGATCTTTAGACATAATAAAAAAATTAAATTTGCCGATAAAAGAAGAGGATTTTTTTTGTGTTAGAAGTTACGGCTCTTCAACAAAAAGAACAATAGCAAGATGCCACGGAACAAGTAAGGTTTTACAATTGGCTTTAAATATAAATCCAGTATATGTTTTAGAATTTTTAAGCGAAAGATTTGACAAGCTTAATGAAAAAGAAAAAATAAAAATAATAATTCATGAATTAATGCATATACCAAAAAATAAAGGTGGTGGATTTAGACATCATAATTTTGTAAATGAAAAAAATGTTAATAAACTATATGAAAAATATATAAATAATAAAATATGAAAATAATCAACTACTTATTTAAGAAACAAATTTCCTTAAAAAAAATTTACCAAAAAAGAATTTAACTTTATTTAAGAATGTTTTTTTAACTATCTTTATTTCCCCATTTTTATAAGCTTCTAATAAAGCTTTGGTTGGATTATCACTTTTTTCTATTTTTTCTGTAATAAAAGAAGTAGTATATATTTCTAAAGTTGGTTTTTCAAATTTTTCTTTTATATAGAATTTAGAAGAGATAATTTCAACAGCAAGAACAAAAGAATTATCTACATACACATTAATTCTTTGATTTCCCAATAATTTTCCTATTTCTTCTGGAATTTCTCCTTCTTTTTCTTTTATAGAACTTACATCAAATGCACTTATAATTGAGAAATTTATAAACAAAAACAAAAGTACAGAAAATAAAATAAAATTTTTATAATTCATTTTAATATTCTTCTTCTGGTAATTTTTTATTTTTACTTTTTGTATTTGCAGCAATAACATCATCTATCCTTAAAATCATAATAGCAACTTCTGTTGCAGAATCTATTGCTTGCTTTTTTATTCTTACTGGCTCAATTATTCCTGCTTTTATAGAATCTTCTATTTTTCCTGTTAAAAGATTTATTCCTGCATTAATTTCGCCTTTTTCATGCTTTGCTCTTAATTCTGTTAATATGTCTATAGGATCTAATCCTGCATTTTCTGCTAAAGTTGCTGGTATGAATTCTAGAGCAGAGGCAAATTCTTCTACTGCAAGCTGTTCTCTTCCATTTAAACTTTTGCTATATTCTCTTAATCTTTTTGCTAATTCAACTTCTATTGCTCCTGCGCCAGGAACTATTTTTTTATCTTTTAAAGCAGAAGCAACTACGCCTAAACCATCTTTTATTGCTCTTTCAATTTCATTTACAACATGTTCTGTGCTTCCTCTAATAAGAATTGTTAAAGCTCTTGCATTCTTACATCCTTTTACATAAGTATAATTATCTTCTCCTTCTTTTTTTTCTTCAACCAGAGCAGCATAACCTAATTGTTTTTCATTTAATTCGTCTAAATTTGAAATTATTTTTGCTCCTGTGGCTTTTGATAATTTTTCCATATCACTTCGTGGAATTCTTCTGCATGCATAAATTTTTTCCTTTGCTAAATAGTATTGAGCAATATCATCTATACCCTTTTGACAAAAAATTACATTTGCTTTTGATTTTTTTATTTTTTCTACCATATTCTTTAATGTTTTTTCTTCTTGTTCTAAAAAACTTTGTAATTGTTCCGGTGTACTTATAGATATTTTAGTTTCTGTATTAGGTGAACTTATCTCTAAAGCACAATCTATTAAAGCTATTTTTGCATCTTTTACAATAGAAGGCATATCAATAGAAATTTTTTCTTTATCAAGTACAATTCCTTCTATAAGCTCTGTATCCTCTATACCCTCTCCCTTAATCTTTTCTATTTTTATGTCTGTTAAATCTATATTTCCATTTTGGGAAATTTGTTTTATCGCTTTAACTATTATATTTGCAAATTTTTCTTTTTTTGCAGAAGCATTTTTACTTGCTAATGAAGTATAAACTAATTCTTTTAGTAAACTTTCATTATCATTTATATTTATTGCAATATCCTTTAATATCTCTTTTGCTTTTTCAGCAGCTAATCTGTATCCTTTTGTTATTATTGTTGGATGTATTTTGTTATCTAATAATTTTTCTGCATTTTCAAGAAGTTTACCAGCAATCATTACAACACTAGTAGTACCATCTCCAACTTCTTTATCTTGAGTTTTTGCTACTTCTACTATCATTTTTGCAGCAGGATGTTCAATTTGCATTTCTTCTAATATTGTTACTCCATCATTCGTAACTGTTATATCTCCTAAAGAATCAACTAACATCTTATCCATTCCTTTTGGGCCGAGGGTAGTTTTTATTGTTTCTGCTACTATTCTTGCTGCTAATATATTATTTCTTTGAGCATCTCTTCCTAACATTCTTTGAACATCTTCAGGTGTTATTATCATTGGTGATTTGTCTGTCATTTTACCTTTTAGAATTTTAAAATAATCTCATTTATAATTTTATCTTTTATGTTTTTTAAATTTTTTTGTAAATATTATTGTATAAAATATATTTTGTAGTATATAATTTTTTATAAAATAAAAAAATTTATTATTCATATGTCAATAGGAAGTTTTTTCTTTAAAGAAAAGCCAAAAACAGGAATCAAGGTAGGAGATATAATGACTAAAAATTATGTTTATGTTTCTCCAGAAACTTCTATTTTAGATTGTGCAAAAACAATGGTTAAAAAAAATGTTGGTAGTTTACTTATTCAAGAAAAAGATAGAATTTTAGGAATAATAACAGAAGGAGATATAATTTATGCTTTAGCAAAGAAACCAAAAGATCTTTCTAAAATAAAGGTTATAGAATTAGCAAGAAAAAAATTAATAACTATACAGCCAAGTGCAGATGTTGCAGAAGCTCTTTTTAAAATGAGAAAAACAAAAATAAGATGGTTACCAGTAGTAGTTAAAAATAAGCCAGTTGGTTTTATAACTTTAAAAGATATATTAAGATTAGAACCAGCATTATTCGAATCTGTTAGCGAGATTATGGATATAAAAGAAAAATCAGAAAAATTGAAAAGAATAAAAGAATCAAAAAAAGGAAAAAGATTTATTGAAGGTAAATGTGAATCATGTGGAAATTTCGATATTCTTTATGAAAATAATTCTGGAACGTGGGTTTGTAATAACTGTTTATAATTGTATATCATAGATTATTCTTCAAATTTAAAATAATAAGAAAAATTAAAATAATTCTTTTACAATTTATTTAGAAAGATTTATAATTCATATTTTTAAAGAAAAATTATGATACCTTTATCAATCATAATTTTATTTCTAGTTTTTTTCTTAATAATGATAAGAAGGATAAAAAATGTGAAATTGGAAATATGGCAAATAATGAGTGGAGGAGCTTTACTAGTTTTATTATTTAATCAAATTTCTTTAAAAGAAGCCTTTTTTTCTATTAATTTTGATATAATAATTTTTTTATTTTGTATGTTTGTTATTGGAGTAGCATTAGAAGAATCAGGTTATTTATCTCATTTATCTTATAAAATATTTAAAAGAGCAGATAATATTAATAAACTTCTTCTTTTTATTATTTTTCTTTTTGCTTTTTTGTCTTCTATTTTAATGAATGATACAATTGCAATAATAGGGGTTCCTGTAGTTTTATTATTAGCAAGAAAACATAAAATTCATGCAAAAATTTTATTACTTGCTTTAGCCTTCTCTATAACAATTGGCAGTGTTATGAGTCCTATAGGAAATCCTCAAAATTTATTAATAGCTATGAATAGTAATATTAAAAACCCTTTTTATGAATTTTTTAAATATCTTTTTTTTCCAACAATTTTAAATTTATTTGCTTGTTTTTTTATTTTGAAGATATATTATAAAGAACATTTTCATAGAAAAAAAATAAATCATTCTCAAGAACCAATAAAATCCCATTATTTATCTATTTTATCTAAAATATCTTTAATCTTAATATTTTTAATGATTTTATTAAAAATACTTTTAATATTTTTAAAGATAAATTTTGATTTTAAATTAACTTACATAGCTTTAATCTCTTGTATTCCGGTATTATTCAGTAAAGAAAGAAAAAAAGTTTTAAAAAAAGTGGATTATAAAACTTTAATTTTTTTTATTTCTATGTTTATATTAATGCAATCTGTTTGGAACTCCGGATTTTTCCAATCCTTTTTAGAAAAAACAAACATTAATATTTTATCATTATTTATGATATTTGTAGTAGGAATATTTTTAAGTCAATTTATTTCCAATGTTCCTCTTGTGGCTTTATATTTACCTTTGTTGCTTCATGAAGGAGCAACAACAAAAGAAATAATAGCATTAGCAGCATCTTCTACAATTGCCGGAAATCTTTTTATTTTAGGAGCTGCAAGTAATGTTATAATAATACAAAATGCAGAACAAAGAACAAGAGGAGAAGAAAAAATTACTTCTTGGGATTTTGCAAAAATAGGGATTCCATTAACAATAATTAATGCTTTAATTTATTTTTTATATCTTAAAATATTTTAATTATTCATATCTTAAGGCATCTACAGGATTTAATTTAGATGCTTTTATAGCAGGTAAAGTTCCAGATAAACAACCTATTAAAAAACTAAAAAGCAAAACAAAAATGATTGTTATCCAACTAGTTGCAATCTTTAACAAAGTAATTCCATAAAAATTTATAGTTATATACTCTATTCCTTTACTTATTAATATACCTAAAATTATTCCAAATATCCCTCCAACTAATCCTAATAAACCAGCTTCTATAAGAAATATTATCATTATATCAGAATTTTTAGCACCAATAGCTTTCATTATTCC
Organism: Candidatus Pacearchaeota archaeon; assembly: GCA_038874355.1. Lineage (NCBI taxonomy): Archaea > Nanobdellati > Candidatus Pacearchaeota archaeon. The sequence continues at coordinate 424,891 of JAVZCO010000001.1, forward strand.
TATTTCTCTTGTTCTTTCTAAGACAGAAGTATACATTGTATTCATAATTCCAACTCCACCAACGAATAGAGATATAGCCGCAATTCCTATAAAAACAACATTTATTACTGTTAAAATATTTTTTATTATTTCTAACAATTGTTCTGATGTAGAAACAGCGAAACTTTTTTCATTTTCATTTTCTTTTCTACTTTTCATAAGTTTTTCTTCTATTTTTTTTGCTATATCTTTTACATTGTCTTGATTTTCTGTTTTTACATATATAACAGAAACTACATCAGGATTTTTTTTAATTTCTTTTAATGCTTTATTTGGAATATAAATAGATTTATCATCTTGAGGATTCCCTACTTGTTTTAATATTCCTACTATTTCAAAAGAAGTTCCATTTATTTCTATTTTGCTTCCAATTCCAATTTTTTTATTAAACTCTTCATGAAATCTAGCTCCTACAATAGCAGAATACTTATCTGTTTCTTTTAACATTCTTCCACTTTCTATTTTAAAAGATTCTAATGTCATAAATAATTCCTCTATATCTTTTGGTTCTATGCCATAAATGAATGTACTTACTGATTCTTTTCCATATCTTATGTTGCTAGGATAAACATTCATAGGAGAGACTATTTTAACACCAGGGATTTTTTTTATTAAATCAACATCTTCTGTTGTTAATGGTTTTGAACTCACAGAAGAAGCAATAGGAGATACTATTTGTCCAGCTTTTCCCATAATTATTATTATATCTGTTCCTAGTTGAGAAAATTGTTCATTAATATAATTATTCATTCCTTGGCCTAAAGTTATAAAAGTTACAATTGCAGTTATTCCTATAAAAATTCCTAAAATTGTAAGCCAACTTCTTATTCCTCTATGCTTTAAATTTTTAAAAGCTAAAAAGAAATAATCTTTTATCATTATAAATTACTTATTATTAATTCGTTTCTCTTTAATAATTTTTTTCTTTTATTTCTTCTTCTTATTATAATTATAATAAAAATAATTAAAATAAGAGATATTAAAAATATTAATTTATTGTTTGTTTTAATTATACCAATTTCTTTTGCTTGTTGTTCAGTATATACAGTTAAAGGTAATTCTATTTCTTTTGTTATTTCTTTATTTTCAAAATCTTTATATTTTATTATAGCCTTTAAAATAGCATTTCTGTTTTTATAGATAACATCAAAACTCGCTATTTCATAATCATCAGGATCTATTGACCCTATATAAATTTCATTTTCTGATAATAAAGAGTAACCTTTAGGTATAATTGAAACAACAACAAATTTTGCTTCTGTTGTTCCTTTATTTATTATTTTTAAATCAATTTTTCCTTTATTATTTAAGATATTATTTTTTTGTGAAACTATGTAATATAAATCTACATTTCCATATATTGTTAATCCAATAACACCTTTTTTTGTTTTGGTTGAGCCATCATTATATGTTATTATATAAGGTATATTATAATTTGAGGGTTTTGCATCATTATTAGCTTTTATTTTAAAAGTAAAAGTTTTTGTTTTTCCTTCAAGAATTTCCTCTGTACTTGCTTCAGAAGAATCGATTGCTATTAAAGGTATATTAGAAAAATCCAAACTAATCGAAACATCTTCTATATCAACAGAAGCGTCATTTTTTAAAGTTATTGATAATATTCCTTCTTTCCCTGGATAAATTTTATCTACTTCAAAAGATTTTATTATTAATGCTTCTGTTGTTGTTATTTCTAACAAAAAAATAAATAAAATTAAAACAAAAAAATATACTTTTTTCATTTTAATTCTTAATGTAAAGAGTTTATAAATTTTTTCTTTTGTCGTATCTTTTTAGTTATTACAAATTCGCAAGATTTATAAGGATAAAATATTTTTCCCTTTTATGATCCATAAAGAAAATTTAATTTCTTTAAAAAATGTATCAAAGTATTATTTTATGAGTAATGAAATTATAAAAGCAATAGATAATATTAGTATAGAGATAAAAAAAGGAGATTTTATTGCTATAGTTGGCCCTTCTGGTTCTGGGAAGAGCACATTAATGCATATAATTGGTTCTTTAGATAAACTAAGTAAAGGAGATATATATATTGACAATTATAATGTCTCTATATTAAATGATGATGAATTAGCGTCTTTAAGAGGAAAAAAAATTGGTTTTATATTTCAACAATTTAATTTAATCCATAATCTTACAGCAAAAGAAAATGTGATGCTTCCAATGATATTCCAAAAAATAAAAAAAGAAGAGAGGGAAAAAAAATCTTTAGAGTTATTAAAAATTGTTGGTTTAGAGGGAAGAGAAAATCACTACCCAAATCAATTATCTGGAGGAGAACAACAAAGAGTTGCTATAGCTAGAGCATTAGCCAATGATCCAGAAATTATTTTAGCAGATGAACCAACCGGAAATTTAGACACAAAAAGAGGTATTTTGGTGATGGATTTTTTAAAAAAATTAAATGAACAAGGAAAAACTATAATACTTGTTACTCATGATATAGAATTAGCAAAAAAATATGTAAATAAAATATATTATATAAAAGATGGAAAAATAGAAAATGTTGTTAAAAATAAATAAGATTTAAAAACATTCCTTATTATATATTTTAAGAAAAAAGGTGAAAAATGGCAGAAAAAGATTTTATATTTAAAGGTAAAATAAAACATTCCGGGCCTTTTGATTGGAAAGAACTTTATGGTTTTTTATATAATTGGTTAATAACAAAAGAATATTGGGTTGTTGAAAAAGAATATTCAGAAAAACAATCTCAGACAGGAAAAGAAATAGTAGTTAAATGGGATGCAAAAAGAAGAATTTCGGATTACTTTCAATATTATTTAAAAATAGAATTTCGATTATTTGGAATGAAAAAAGTAGAGGTAGAATATGAAGGAAAAAAAATAGAAATGGACAAAGGGTTATTAGAATTAACTTTACAGTGTATTCTTATAAAAGATTATGAATCAAGATGGGAAACCTCAGCTTTTATGAAATGGTTAAGATCTGTTTATGACAGATATATTATAAGAGCAAGAATAGAAGATTATGAAAATGATATTTTTGAAGAAGGAGATGAATTTTTAAATCAAGCAAAAGCATTTTTAGCTCATCAAGGGACTAGATAAAAAAGTTTATAAACATAGAGATAAATCTTTTTATAATATAACAAAATGGAAATAAAAAATAAAAGGAATTTTTTTTTAACTTTCTTTTCATTAATTATAATACTTTTTTCTATAAATTTATCTTTAGCTAAAATAGAAATAAAAAAACAAACAATTACAGAAAGTGTAATAAAAGAATTTAATAATCCTGCTGTTTTTTCTATAGAAATAACAAATTTAGATGGTTATGATACTTTCTATGTTTATTCTTTAGCTGGAGTAAACTTTGAAGAAAAAAAATTTGATTTATCTCCATTAGAAAAAAAGACTTTAACATTGAACATTTATCCAACAGAAAGTGTTTTAGAAAAAGAAACAATATATCCATTTGTATTAAAAATAAAATCTCTTACTAAAAATGAAATAAAAGAGGAAATACTAAATATTAAAATTTTTACATTAGATAGGGCATTAATATTAAGTGTTAATAATATCTATTTAGATGATAATCAAGCAAGAATATATATAAAAAATAACGCAGATATCCCTATAAATAACATAAATGCAAGAATTTATTCTAGCTTTTTTGATTTTGAAAAAAAATTTGACCTAAAACCATTAGAAACAAAAGAATTTATAGTTCCTTTAGATAAAGAAAAAATAAAAGTACTTCAAGCAGGAATATATACTGTTCTAGCAGAAGTTTCTGTAGAAGAAAATAAGTTCATATTAAAAAATTCTTTTAAATTCGAAGAAAAATCTATCTTAGAAACAAGAGAACATAAAGAAGGATTCTTAATAAAAAAATATAAAATAGAAAAAGAAAATTTAGGAAATACACCTATAGTAACAGAGATAATAATGAAGAAGGATATTCTTTCAAGATTATTTACAACTTTTAACGCAGATCCTTCTCAAGTAAAAAGAGAAGGATTTTTTATTTATTATACATTTAAAAAAGAAGTTTTACCATCAACAATATTTAATGTAACAGCAACAACAAATTATATTTATTTGATTATTATTGTTATAATTTTAATCATTTTACTAAGGATACTATTTGTTTATAGCTCTTCTCAAATAATATTAAGAAAAAATGTAAAATATGTAAAAACAAAAGGCGGAGAATTTGCATTACAAATAAAACTTTCTGTTAGAGCAAAGAAATTTGTTGAAAGAATAACAATTTTTGATAAATTACCTTATTCTTTTAATTTATTCAAAGAATTGAAAGGAGAAATGCCAAAAAGAATAGACGAACAAAATAAAAGAATCGAATGGTACATTGAAAGTTTACAACCAGGAGAAGAAAGAGTATATAGTTATATAATATTTAATAGAATTGCACCTGTAGGAAAATTTGAATTACCTCCTGCAAAAGCAATATATGAAAGAGAAGGAAGGATAAAAGAAGCAATAAGTAACAAAACATTTTTTGTTCATTAATTAAGTTTCTTTATCTGCAGACAAATTTATAAACAATAAAAATTTCTTATAATAATGCCAAGAGGGGAATCAAAATTAACCGATATTCAAGAATTTCCGAGAAGAATTAAAATATTTTTCTTTGTTATTCTTTCTATTCTTTTTGTAGGAACATTTGGCTTTAAAATACTAACAAAAGAAACAATTAAATCTTCTCTTTTAAGAACATTAGAAACTCTTGTTTTTATGTTTAAAGAAAATAGTACAATTTCAGAAAGATTATTAGAAGTTTTTTTAGCATTAGTTGGAGTTTTCTTAGTTTGGTGGGTTTTATGGAGTTTTGCAGATTTATTGCTAGAAGGAAATTTACAAAAATATTTAAAAACCAAAACTTATTCATTTATCATAAAAAAAATGAAAAATCATATAGTAATTGTTGGCGGTGGTCGTTTTGGAGAAGAAATAGCCAAAATATTAAGTAAAAAAAACAAAAAATTTCTAATAATAGAATCTAACGAAAATTTAGTAAAAAGTTTAAGAAAAAAAGGGTATCTAACTATTCTAGGAGATGCTTCTCACGAATCTATTTTAAAAGAAGCTAATATTGAAACAGCAAAAAAATTAATTATAACATCACCAGAAGGAAAAACAAATATATTAATAACATTAACTTCAAAAGAATTAAATCCAAAATTAGAAATTTATTCAAGATGCGAAAATCCTTCTTTAGTTTCAAAATTAAAAAAAGCAGGAGCAAAAATAGTTATAGTTCCAGAAATAATTGCTGCAGATAAAATAGCTTTTGATTTAGATATATAGTTATTCCTGTAAATCTGTTAATTAAATATTTTTTAACTATACCCATACCTATAAAAAATTACTAAATATCCTTCTTTATCAATTAGATAAAAACTATCTTTATCATCATTCCAAAAAGAAAAATTATAACTTATCTTAATTATTTCTTGCGGGTTTAAAGTTAAATTTAATATATCTTTATTAGAAGAAGAATCATCTCTTATCTTCCAGCCATTTAGATCACAAGGAAAATTACAAATATTTTTTAAAACTATGTGTTCATAAGGATCTTTGTTATTTAATTCTTCTAATTTAATACAATCTTTACATATATTTTTTGATTCTTCCCATATCCCTATTTTATTTTTTCTTGCTTCTTCTTCTGCTTTTAGCATTTCTTCGTAATAAATATCCTTTTTATAATAATATATTTTTGCTAAACCTTTCTCTAATATTAATTTATTAAATAAGGAATTATTATAATAAACATACCTTAATAATCTTCCATATCTATCTTTATTTTCATATCCTTTTAATTTTATTAAAATTATTTCCTTATCTTTTAATTGAGAGGTAAAATTTTTTGCTTCTTCATATAGTCTTTCTTTTTTTTCTGGAACATTTATTCCTAATAATCTTACTATTCCTAAATTTGTTTCTATTGTATCTCCATCCAATATTCTTGTTGCATTACAATACTCTTCTATTATCAAATCATTTTTTTCGGAATATTTTTCTTCTGTAGAGAATAAAACGCCCATTAATAAAAAGGAATTAAAAATTAATAAGAATAAAAGTATTTTTATTAATCTCATAAAAAATTTAAATAATTTATATATATAAATTTTTTTTAGAAAGATTTATAATTCATTTTTTCTATAAGTTTATATGAAAAAAGAGAACAAATTCAGACCGTTTCTCTTACTTCTAGGAATAATAACTTTCTTTATATTTGTAATTTCTTTTATTGTATTTTACACAACAGAAAATTTTTCTCCTGTTTGTGGATGTAAACTACCACCTTGGCTAGTTATTGTAATAGCTTCTTCTTTGGGTTTATTTGTTGGAATAATAACTTATTATATAATTTCCAATAATTTTATAAAAGAAAAAAAAGAGATCGAAAAAAATTTAATTAAAATACTAGATTTGTTAGATAAAGATGAAAGAGAAATTTTAAATAAAATAATAGAAAATAAAGGAGTAATAAATCAGAATTCTTTGACTAAGTTATTAAATTTGAATAAAGTAAAAGTATCAAGAATAATCTCTAAAATGATAAACAAAGGTATAATAAAAAAAGAAAGATTAGGAATGACTAATAGAATAAGTTTAGATGAAGAAATAAAAGATCTTTTCATAAGATAATTATCTTATTATAAATAGTTTCATTTTTTGAAACAAACATTTATAAGCAGTTTCAATATATTTTAAACTATGAAAGAATTAAGAATTTTTCCAACTAGAAAGTTATTAATTTTAATTTCATTATTTATTATACTTTTTCTTAACATATCTTACGCAAAAGATGTAAATAAAAATAGTAATAAAATAAATATTTATTTTTTTTATGGTTTAGGTTGTCCACATTGCGAAAATGTTATTTCTTCTGGAATTTTAGAAGAAGTTAGTAAAATAGAAAATGTTAATATATATAAATTAGAGGTCTATTATAATCAATCTAATAGAGATAAATATAATCAATTTGCTGATAAATTAGGCATTAGTCAATATCAAAGAGGAGTTCCATTTTTAGTTATTGAATGTCAAAAAGGATACTCTTATTTTATTGGAGATACCCCGATAATTAATAATTTAAAAAATGCAGTTACAAACTGCACTCCAATGAAAGAGATTTCATCAGAAGTTTCTTCAGATAATCCAAATTCTCAAGCACTAACTTTTGGAAGTATAATTATAGCAGCTTTAATAGATTCTATAAATCCTTGCGCCTTTGGTGTTTTAATTTTTTTGCTTACTATTTTGATATCTATGGCCTCTACTAAAAGGGCATTAAAATATGGAATTATGTATACTTTTATAATATTTATAGTATACTTTTTATTTGGTCTTGGGATTATAAAAGCAATAAATACTTTTTCAGGAATTATTAAATACTTTATTATTTTTGTTGCAATTTTAGTTTTTTTTGGCAGTTTAATTGAAATAAAAGATTTCTTTTTTTATGGAAAGGGAATTTCTCTTGCCATACCTAAAAAAATTAAACCAACTTTAGAAAAAATTACAAAAAAAGGAACATTTTTTGCAGTAATAATATTAGGACTTCTTGTTGCTTTAGTAGAATTGCCTTGTACAGGTGGTATATATTTAGCAATATTAAGTTTAATGCATATAAATAAAACTTTTTCTATTTTTTATTTATTAATTTATAATATTATTTTTGTTTTACCATTACTTATAATAACTTTTTTTATTTGCTATGGAACTAAAACAGAAAAAATAAATAAATGGATAGATAAAAATAAAAGAAATATGAGATTGAGTGCAGGAATATTAATGTTATTATTGTCTTTTTATTTATTAAATTCAATATTCAGATGAGTATAGAAAAATCTAAAAATTAATATGTACAATAATTAAAAAAATGAAAATCTTATCATTTTTAAAAAATAGGGGAAATATTCTATATTATCCGGGATGTTTAACAAAATTTGTTTTAAATGACATAGAAGAGAATTATAAAAAAATTTTAAGAAAAATAGGAATAGATTTTATTATGCTTAAAGATTTAGAAGTTTGTTGTGGAAATCCTATATTAAATTCTGGCCATGAAAAAGAAGCTAAAGAATTAGCACAAAAGAATTTTAATTTATTTAAAGAAAGAGGCGTTTCTAAAATAATAACTAATTGTCCTGCATGTTTTTATATGTTTAAAAATAATTACCCTAAATTAATCAATAAGTGGGATATAGAAGTAGAACACATAACACAATCAATTGATAAAGCTATAAAGGAGGGAAAAATTGATATTAAAAAGTTAAATGTACCTATAACATATCACGATCCTTGCCATTTAAGTAGGTATTCTAATGTTTATGAAGAGCCTCGTAACATAATAAAAAGTATAGGAAACTTAAAAGAAATGAAATTAACAAAAAATTATTCCTTTTGTTGTGGTGGTGGTAGCGGAGTAAAATCCAACTATCCAGAATTAGCAAATTCAATTGCAAAAGAGAGAGTAAAAATGGCAAAAGAAACAAATGCGAAATTATTATGTACTTCTTGCCCAATGTGCTATTTAAATTTAAAAGAAAATTCAAAAGATTTAGAAGTAAAAGAAATAAGTCAATTAATTAGTTTAGAGAAAAAATGAGAATAATAACAAAAAGATTGATTTTAAGACCTCTAAAAAATTCAGACGCAAAAAGCATAGTCGAAAATATAAATGATTTGAAAGTTAGTAAATGGTTATTGGTTGTTCCTTACCCTTATAATTTAAGAGATGCAAAAAAGTGGATAAAGGAGACACAATGTGAGTGGAAAAAAAGAAATAAAAAAGAATATGTTTTTGGGATTGAACTTAAAGAAGAAAAAAAAGTAATTGGTGGTATAGGAATTCATAAAGTTGATAGGTTTCAAAGAAAAGCTAAGGTTAAGTATTGGTTAGGAAGAAAATATTGGAATAAAGGATATGGAAGTGAAGCCCTTAAAGCTGTTTTAGAATTTGCTTTCAAAAAACTAAAATTAAGAAGAATAGAAGCGGGAGTCTTCGTTGGGAATATCCCTTCTAAAAAATTGCTTGAGAAGTTTGGAGCAAAAATTGAAGGAATAAGAAGGAAATCTTATATATGCAAAGCAGATAAAAAGATTAAAGATGAATATGTTTATGGTTTATTAAAAGAAGAATTTTTTTCAAATAAAAAATAAAATGAAAAATATCAACTTAAAAAAAGAAATAAAAAAGAATGAAGAAAAGCAAAAAATAATCTTGCCAATTATTTATTCTTATAAAGAAAAAAGGGATAAAATACTAAATGAAGAAGAAAAAGAAAAATTAAGAAATAAAGTTAGAGAAATAAAAGAAAAAACAATAAATAACATAAAAGAATTAAAAGAAAAAACAATAAAGAACTTAATAAAAAATGAAATTAGAGTTATTGAGGCCAAAGATTCTAAAGAAGCAATAAAAATTATAAAAAAAATTGTAGGAAAAGAAAAATTAATAATAAAATCAAAATCTAATACTTGTAATGAAATAGAATTAAAAAAATTTCTTAAGAATAAAGAAATTATTGAAACCGATTTAGGAGATTTTTTAATTCAATTATTTAAAGATGATAAAGAGAAAGAAATTCATCCTGTTTTGCCATCTTTGCATTTAACTTTAGATAATATTTCTAAAAAAATTAATGAAAAATTTAAAGTAAATGTTGAAAAAAAAGAAGAAGAAATTATAAAATTTATAAGAAAGTACTTAAGAGAAAAAATTTACAAAGCTAAAATAGGGATTAGCGGAGCGAATGTTATTTCTAGTGATGGTAGCATTTTTATTTTAGAAAATGAAGGAAATATTTCTTTAGTTTCTAGGATTGTGGATAAACATATAATATTAGTAGGTTTTGATAAGATTGTTGAAACTAAAGAACAAGCGTTGGATATAATTAAAGCTTCAACAATATTCGGAACAGCACAAGAATATTCATCTTATGTTAGCATTATTTCTGGACCAAGCAAAACTGCTGATATACAAAATAAAATAATAAAAGGAGCACAAGGGCCAAAAGAAGTTTACTTAATTTTATTAGATAATAAAAGAAATGAAATTTTAAATTCAGAATTTAAAGAATTATTATACTGTATAAATTGTGGTGCTTGTTTAAATTTTTGTCCTGTATATCATCAAATATTTTCAAGATATGGTTCAAATTATTTCTTAGGTGCAAAAGGAGTAATTTCTTCTTATTTTCAGGAATATCCTAAAAAAGCATATGAAAATGGAGCTTTCTTTTGTACTACATGTAAACAATGTTATGAAAATTGCCCAGTTAAGATTAATTTATCAGATTTAATAAAAAAAATAAGAAAAGAACTAGTTAAAAGAAAATTAGAACCTCCTTCAGTTAAAGAAATGATTATTAATATTTCAAATTATGGAAATCCTTTTGGTAAAATACAAAAAGGAAAAAAACCAACAAAATTATATTGTTGTTAAATTTTTACAAAATAAATTTCTATTATTTTATAACTTTATAGTAATAACAAAAACGAAAGATTTAAAAACCCTAATTTATTATAAATAATAAAGATAAATAGAAAAATGGAAAGAGAAAAAATATTTTCAATCTTAAGACAAATCAATGAAAATTTAAGGAATGGAAAGTACGGTTTAGAATCTTATAACTTTTTCCCACTCCCATATGCTAATTCTTATTTTTTTAATTTAACATGTAATGATACTTTCTGTAAAAAAGAATTTTTTGATTTGTATGATAAATTAGAAAGTAGAGAAAAGATAGGATTAGAAGAAAAAGTTTTAGAATTGGAAAGAATTATGGATCATGCTTTAAAAGATAAAATAAAATTAAAAGCGGGATTAATAAAAGAAAATAATAATCTTAAATTAAATATATTCTCAAATATTCCTGAAGCAATTTTATGTATGCCTACATGTTACACTTTATTTAATTCTATAAAAAAAGGAGAGTTTCCTTATCCACTAGATATACATTACATAAATTTTTACAAATTTATATCAGAAAACCTTATTGATTTTCTTTTTCAAACAGATTCACAAAAAAATATAGTTGAAAAAAGAAATCATCTTTTTAATTTAAAAGATAATTATATTGTATATAAATGGGAAAATTTTGGAAATAAAATGAAGAATATAAATAATAGAGAGAATAAAAATATATTAAATGTTTATTTATACAACCCTATTTCAGAAATAAAAGAAGATATATTTTATCCATATATAGAGATGCCTTTAATATCTTATAGTGAGGCAGAAATAGAAAAAAATATTTTAGATATAAAATCTCATTTATTAAGAGGAATTTTTTTTGTAGGCAACCCATTCTTAAATAAAATTAATGAATACATTATCTCAGGAAAACAAAGAGAAGATTCAGAAGAATATAAACTAGAAAGTATTAATACTATTCTTAAAAATAAAGAGTTTTAATAATTGCAATTTAATATTTTACCTAATTTATATTCAAGATTTTTTCCATTTCTATTAATTTCAACAAAAACATCATATTCTTGATATAATCTTTTATTTGTTTTATTTATATAGTCTGTAATATAATTATCTATATTTTCGTTTTTAGGGACTTTTGTTTTATATACTGTTGGATCAAGCTTTATTTTAATTCTTTTTCTACTTCCATTATACAAAGTTATTGCATTATAAATCATTTCTTCTTTATCTATATCGCTGGTTATTACAACTTCTCTTATTTTTTTCATATATAAAAAAGTATAAGGAAATATAAAAGAATTTATATTTTAGTATATATATTTTAAAAAATACTGCTATCTTGTTAAAATTTCTATAGCATCTTTATGTCTTAAAATATAATCTTTTCCTATTACTTTTTTAGTTTTTACATCTATTGCTTTAATGAAATTATTTCCCAAATCGGTATGTAATCTAAAAGCAAAATCTAACGCTGTACTGTTAGGGGGCATTAAATAACAATCAGGCAAGACTCTACCTTGACTATCTGTAAGTTTAGATGTTCCTGCTGGAAATACTGCTACATATTTTAATAAATCAAAAACAACATAATTTAAAATATTTTGAACTCCAGTAGAACCGTATTTTTCTAATATTTTTTTTATTTTTTCTAGAGCAATTTTTTGATTTTCATTTAAATTTTTTAAAATTTTAAAATTATTTTCTCCAGGTATATATTCTATTAATCCAGCTTTTGAAGCTTCTCTCAAAGCTAATTCTGCATCAGTAGAACAAGGTATTATAGGATAATTAAATTCTTCTCTTATTTTCTTTAAATTTTCTTCAGCTCCTTCTAAATCTATCTTATTTCCAGCAATAATCATTGGTTTAGTTTCTTTTCTTAAATTACTTGCAAAATAAAAAATTTCTTCTTCTGTCCATTGTGTAGGCTTTTCAATATCCAATTTTAATTTTAATACAATTTTATTAACATCCTCTTCCTTTACTTTTAATCCAGAAAACTGTTTTGTTATTGCTTGTATAAAATTTTCTTTTGTTGATTCTATTTGCTTAGAAAAAGTTTTCCAAACCTTTTTTAATATATTAGAATACCATAAATCAATTTCTTTCTCTAAAAATTTTATATCTTCTCCGGGATAATAATTATTTGTTGGTTTACCTTCGGCATTTGTCTTTCCAGATAAATCAACTATGTGTATAAAAGCATCTGCTTGTCTTAAATCATCTAAAAATTGATTACCCAAACCCTTTCCTTCTGAAGCTCCAGGTACTAACCCAGCAACATCTAAGAGTTCAATAGGAACAAATCTTTTACTATTAATACAATATCCTTCTCTCGGATTACATTTGACATTAAAATCTTTATCAATGCAATCTATTTTTACATAACCAATTCCATGATTCGGTTTTATTGTAACAAAGGGATAATTTGCTATTAAAACATTTGCTAATGTTGCTGCTTTAAAAAAAGTGCTTTTTCCTACATTTGGTTTTCCAATTATTCCTATTAACATATTCTAATTAAAAGGGTAATATATAAAAACTTTTATAAATCAATATTTTTTAAAAATATTAATAGAGCCCGTAGCTCAGCCCGGTTAGAGCACCGCTCTTATATGAAGAAGATTCAATAGAATCTTCATTTCCAGGCTAAATGCTAGGAAAGGCGGGGGTCCTCGGTTCAAATCCGAGCGGGCTCATATAAAATTTATCTTGTTAATATGAAGTTAAAAAAATTAATATATAGTGGATTATTTTTGTTTTTTTTGCAATTAAATTTATACGCAGAACCACAACACATAGTAAGAGGACCAAAAGATAAGAAACAAATAGCATTAACTTTTGATGATGGAGATAATTTAGAAAGTGTGATAAAAGTACTTGAAGAAAAAAATGTTAAAGCAACATTTTTCTTAACAGGAAATTATATTATGAAAAGAAAAGAAGAAGTAAAAAGAGCATATGAAAAAGGCCATGAAATAGAAAATCATACTTATACTCATCCTAATTGTACTAATATATCATTAGATTCTTTGATTAATGAAGTAGTAATAACAGATTCTGAAATTTATAATATAACTGGTTATATTCCAAGATTTTTTAGATTTCCATACGGAAAGGCAAATAATGAAAAATTAGAAACAATAGAAAAATTAGGAAAAAAATCTATTTTTTGGACAATAGATACAAGAGATTGGGAATATAAAAAAGAGGAATACAAAAAAGCAAGAGAAAATATTATAAAAATGATTAATGAACAAACTAATAATGAAAAAGGGAGTGGTAGTATAATTTTAATGCATACAAAAACAATAGTGGGATCCTATAAGATTCTTCCAGAAATAATTGATCTTTTAAAATCAAAAGGATACGAATTAGTTACAATAAATGAAATGTTTGAAAAATAATTTTTATAAAATTAAAAAATTTGTAATTTAATTAATTAAGTAAATTTAAAAATATAATTTATTTTAAGATATAATGAAAAAAAACAAAAAGAGAAAAAGAAAAAATAAAAAAATAGAAAATATGACTTTTTCAGAATTAATTGAAAAAAATCCCAAAGCTGCTAAAATTTTTTTTGAAAAAGGAATGAATTGTGCTTTTTGTCCTCTTGCTTCAAAAGAAACTTTAGAACAAGGTGCTAAATCACATAATATTGATATAAAAGAATTAATTAAAGAATTAAACAAAAACAAAAAGAAAAAATGAATTATAATAAAAAAGTAATAGAATATTTTACTAAGAAGAAATATGTAGGAGAAATAAAAAATGCAGATGGTGTTGGTGAAGTGGGTAATATAATATGTGGCGACATAATGAAAGTTTATATAAAAGTTGGTAAAAAGAATAAAGAAGAATATATTGAAAATATAAAATTTAAAACTTTTGGCTGTGTCGCGGCAATTGCCTCTTCTTCTGCTTTAGCAGAAATCGCCATTGGAAAGAAATTAACCGAAGCTATTAAAATAACAAATAAAGATATATTAAATAAATTAGGTAATTTACCAACAATTAAAATTCATTGTTCTATTTTAGGAGAGCAAGCTCTTACTGAAGCAATATATAATTACTTTGTGAAAAATAAAAAGAAAATTCCTAAATTTTTAGAAAAAAAACATAAATTAATAATGAGAGAAAAACAAGCTTATAAAAAGAAATTTTCTAATCGATAAATTTTTAATATTCCTTATTTTTTTATTTATATTATGTTAGAAAATAAATTAATAAGAAAACTTATTTTTTACACATTAGATAAAACTATAAAATTTAAATTTTATAATCTTGATAATAACACAAAAAAAATTGCAGAAGATAAATATCTTATAACTTCTTCTGTTTTAAAAGCAATTGATAAACAATATAATCAAGGGATTTCTAAAGGATGTAAAGATAAATTAGAAAATATCTTCATAAAAAAGCAATTTTTAAGAGTTATAAAAAAAAGAAAATTGCCTTATCAAGATTATCAGATTGGATTTTTAACAGTTAGCCCAACAAATATATGTGATTTATCCTGTAAAGATTGTTATGCAGGCTTTATAAAAAATAAACAAACTTTACCATTTTCTATTCTAATAAGAATATGGGAGGATATAAAAAATATTTTTAAAACTAATTTTATGGTTATCTCTGGAGGAGAGCCTACTTTATACGAGTATGAAGAAAAAGGAAAAAAATATGTATTAGAAGATTTATTAGAAAAAAATCAAGATATTTATCATTTAATGTATACTAATGGAAGAAGAATTGCAGAAGATTTTTCTTTTGTTAAAAGAATAAGTGAGTTAGGAAATTTAACTCCTGCTATAAGCATAGAAGGTTTTGAAGAAAAAACGGATTTAAGAAGAGGAAAAGGAATGTATAAAAAAATAATTAAAGCAATGGATAATTTAAGAAAAGAAGGAATTCCGTTTGGGATTTCTTTAACAATGAATAAATACAATATAGAAGAATTATTAAGTGACGAATTTATTAAAGAAATGTTTGATAAAAGAGGAGCCGTTTATGCTTGGTCTTTTCATTATATGCCTATAGGAAAAAATCCTTCTTTTGATTTATTAATAACACCAGAACAAAGATTATGGAGTTTCAAGAGAATAAGAGAATTACTAAAACAAGGATATTTTATTGCAGATTTTTGGGATTTAGGAACAGTTGCTGGTTGTATGGCTTCTGGAGGTGATGGAGGAAGTTATGGTTATATAGATTGGACGGGAAATATTTACTCTTGTGTTTTTATGCCTGATCAAGATAAAGATGAAACAAAAAATAATGTTTATAATTTATACAAAAACGAATATAATCTAAAAGATGCTTTTGATACAGTTCTTCATAAAAAAATAAGAGAAATTAAAGCAACACAAAAAAATAAATGTAATTTATGTTTGCCTTGCACAATTAGAGATAGAAGTAATATTTATTCGGAAATTATTGAAAAATACGGAAAATATGATTCTCCAACAAAAGAATACAGGGAAAAAATAATTAAAACAGGATTAATGGAAAAATATAATAAAGAATGTGAAAAATTATTTTCTAAAATTTGGGAAGAATATTTAAAATAAACTTAGATTTTTAATTTTCTTTATTTAAACTTTTAATTGTTAATATTGTTTTATTAACTTGTTCTTGATTTAGGAAATAAGGTTTAGAAATTTTACATCTGTCATTCATTAGATTAAATTTATTATCTTCTCTTTTATCTGTTAAACCTAAAACATGTCCTATTTCATGAGCCAAGTTCCATGCAGTAAAATCTTTACATTTTTTATCTTTCTTAAAAATAACAAATTTATAACCACATAAATTTCCTCTCCCAAAATTAATACTTTTTCCTTTAATATATATAATACTCATATCAGGACTATTGTTTGTTATTTTATTTATAAGAGGAATATAAAATTCATTGCAAATTTTACTATCTTCTTCTGAATTTTTTCCAGAAATTTTAGTATAAAGATATTTTCTTTCTTCTGTTGTTATATTTAAATTTACTTTGTATATATTATTTATTAAGATAGAAATATTATAATTATTCCAAATTTTATTTACTTCACTAACATATTTTACTAATTCTTCTTCATTGATTTCGTTATTAATAATATAAAAATTAAAACTAACATTTAATTTTTCAATATTTGTACCTTGCTTTTCTATTGAAAAAGAACAAGTAAAATTTCTCAATATAAAGATAATAAGAATTACAATAAAAATAAAAACCAAAGATCTGATTATTTTTTTATTATTTTTTAACATAATTTATAATATTATTAATATTTTTTATATTTTTTTATAATTATAATTTTTTAGTAATCTAACTTTCTATTATATTAACAAATTGCTTTTTCATTTAAGTAAAGAATTTTTTTAATCTTCTTTTTAAGATAATAACATGTTAATCAATCTTTTACCCTTCTTTATTTCTTCTTTCACCTTCTCTTTCTTTGCTTCTTTTTTATCTTCTTTTTAGTATAAAAGATTTCTGAAAACAAAAAAATATATAGGATTTCTAAAATGCCAAATGTATTTATAATAAGTATAATGATAAACCATATGACATCTTTATTCTGAGAAGCTTTCCATAAGGCAATTCCCTTCCATGTTAAACTCCAAATTAAAAGAATTATTAATAGAGTTGGATTAATTCCGAATAAGGAAGAAATTTGATTATAATCTAAAGCCATTATACTATAATAAAAAAAATCTTTATAAATTTAATTAATTAAATTTTTTTAATTTGTATTAATTATAAAATGGTTACAAAAACGAAATATTTATAAACATAAGAATAATAAAAGTAGTATAAGATGAAAAAATATCAACTAACTTACAGTAAAATTAAAGAGAATGATATTTTAATAAACAACATAATAACTCATTATAATTTTGGAAAAAAATATGGCTTAACACAAAAAGAAATATGTAAAGAATTTAATATTTCTCAATATACATTAAGAAAAATTTTTAAAGAATCTAATAGAAAAATTTACTCAAAAAGAGTTTATAAAGAGGATATTGAAGAGATAGTTAAACAATATAAACAAGGAATTCCTATATATAATGAAAAAAATTATTTTGAAACTATTTCAGGTTATCATGGATTAAGCAAAAGTACTATAATAAAATATCTAAAACAACAAGGAGTTTATAATTCTAAAAAAGAATATAAATCAAAAAATAAGAAAAATAAAGAAGAAATAATAAAAAAAGAAAAAAATTTAGAAGAAAAAATTTTATATGATAATCAAATAGAAAACAAGGAAATAACAAAAAATAAAGAGTTAAGAGAAAAAAATTTTTATAGTAATCCTTTTCCTGTTACCTATAATCAAAACAATCCTAAAAAAAACTATATAAATTTCTTTAATAGATTAGGAAAAATTGCAAAAAAAGCTTTAATTACAACAACAGCAGGTCTAATTTTAGCAGGTTCTTTATTTTTTGGCGGTTATAAAAAAGGTTATTATGACGCAAAAATGATTTATAAAGAAAAAGAGAAAATTAATTACGTAGAAAAAAAAGAAGAAAATCCAGCAGAAATAAAAATTTTAGAAGAAATTCAGCCAGAGAAAAAAATAAAAAGCGAACAAAAAAAAGAAATAAAAACAAAAAAACAAAATATCTATTCTTCACAAAAAAGTAAAAAAGAAAATAAATCTTATGAAAAAAAAGAAGAAAAAGGATCAAAAATTCCAGAAGAAATAAAAAATATAGTAGAATTAAAGGAAAAAGAAAATAAATCTTATGAAAAAAAAGATGAAATACAAAAAGAAATTCCTTCAAAAGATCTTTCTCTAAATTTAGAGAAAATATTACAATCAGATTTTAAAGAAGTTAAAATAAAAAAACATTCAATTTATTATGAAGTTTTAGATGAAACAATTCTTTTTAATATTCCAGAAATAATTGAAGTGGAAAAAGAGACATTGAAAATAAAATATGATAAATTAAAAGAGATTGCTACTAAAGGAAAAGAATTATTTGGAGAAAGACCTATTATAAAGGTTTGGGAAAGAGAAGGAATAGAAGTTTACGGATTTCCAATAAACACTAATGAAGAAATAGAACAAAGAGGTATCTGGCAAATAAATACAGATTCTAATGGGAAAAGAATTCCATCAGAATACATAGTTTACAATGATATGAAAACAAAAAATGTTTCTCCATCTAAACCAGATAAAATAATAAATTTTATTCAATTAGAAGAAATAATAAATAATGCAGAAAAAAATAAAAATTTTATTATTCCTCAACATATAAATAAAGATAAAAATCATTTAAGTGGTTTTGTTATTAAAAAAGATAAAGATAAAAAAGTAATAGTTCAAAATCAAATATATAATTCTGAAAAATTAAATAAATCCTTATTGAAAAGTATATCAAAAATAGGCCTTTCTGTCGCTGTTGGGGAAATAATAGGACCAGGAGAGAAAGGTATTAATGGATCTTCACAAATACAAATACCACCAGGGCCTCACCCAGGGATATAAAAATCTTATGAAAAATGAAAAAAATATTTATTTTTTCTTTATTTAGTATCTTCACAATTAGTTTAGTTTTTGCTTCTTCTTATTACTATTATACTACAAATTGGTATTATCAAGGAAATCCAGTTAATAATGTTAGAGCAATGAATTTTAAATGTTTAGATAACGGTTGTTATAATTTAGGTGAAAAAACGTTTGATTTTACTTCACAGAGTAATAGTATAACTATTCCTTATTCTATTCCATCTCCACAATACGGCTATGCTAGTTATTGGTTCTCTTCTTGTTATATTTATCAAGAAATGGCTTGGAAACCCAATTCTATCGGGAGTTATTTACAAAATGTTAATTTCACAAAAAAAGAAAATTGTAATTCTTCTATAGAAGAATTAATTTTTCCAGGTCTTATAAATAAGAGTCAAAATGTTAATATAACAGCAATAATAAAATCCGCTTTTTTTAATTTACCTGAAGCACCTTATGCAGTTCCTTCTGATAAAGATCTTATAAAAGATTTTTTTTCTTCTGAAGTGAATATAACATTAGAAATAAAAAATTCTACAAAAAATATTGTTCATACTAGTTCAAAAGTAGATTATATTTATATGGATTCTTTAAAAGATATAGAATTTTATTGGATTCCGGATAAAGAAGGAATTTATAATATAACAATAAAAACAGAAGTTATTGATTGCAAATGTTCTTCTAATATAATAAATAAAAAATCGAAAATAATAATAGTTAATTTTACAGATCAATTTCCAATAAATGATACAAACCCTCCACAAATTACAATAATCTCACCAGCAAACATAACATATAACACAAACACAATTAACTTCAATATAACAGCAGATGAAAATTTAGATACTTGTATATATACTTTAGATGAATGGCAAACAAATATAACCATGACAAAATTAAATGACACATACTTCTATAACATAACTCAATTAAACGACGGAAGCTACACAGCAAGGTTCTGGTGTAATGATACAGCTAGCAATGTAAATAATACAGAACAAGTTAGTTTTGTTGTTAATACTACAATAGAAGAAAATGACACAACAGAACCAATAATCTTTTTAATTTCTCCATCAAATAACTCTCAATTTTATGAAGGAAATATTAATTTCACTTATAAAGTAACAGATTTAAGCAATATATCTTATTGTAAATTTTATTTAAATAACATAAGTGAATATACAGACAACTCTATTATAAAAGAAATTAATTTAACTATAACAAAAAATTTAACAAAAGGAAATTATTCTTGGTATATAGAATGTGTAGATTCTTACAATAATGTTGGAGTAAGTGAAACAAGAACAATACATATTTTAGAAAAACAAAACAATACAGAAGAAACAGAAAAAAACAAGACGAAAAAAAATGAAAGAGAAAAAAAAGAAATTTTAAAATTTGTTAAAGAAGAAGAAATATGCGGAAATTATATATGTGAATATTGGTTAGGAGAAAATGAATATAATTGTGAGAAAGACTGTTTAGAAAATATAAAACTTAATTATGAAAAAGAAAAAGTAACATTAAGCAAAAAAGAAACCAAAAATAATCTTATTTCATTAATAATTTTTTTAATTTTATCAATTTTTATTCTTTTAATTATTATTTATCTTATTTTAAAAAAATAAAAATTTATATAAAAAATATTAATTTTAAATTATATCTTAAAATATAGAAATATTTATAAACTTCAATTTTTTTAAGTAAATTACTTTATACAATAAGTTGAATATAAAATTAAATAAAAATACAACATATTGTATTTTAAATATATTTTTAATCAGAAATAAAAAGGGGAACAAGATATGAAATGTATTTATTGTGGCCACAAAGAAACGAAAGTAACTAATAAAAGGGATATAAATGATTTTGTTAGAAGGAGGAGAGAATGTTTAAGATGTAAAAAAAGATTTACAACTTATGAAAAAGCAGAAATAGATTTGATTGTTATAAAAAAAGATGGGAGAAGAGAAAAATTTAATAGAGAAAAATTAAGAAACGGTATATTAAAAGCATGTGAGAAAAGACCAATAGCAATAGAAAAAATTGATAAGGTTATAGCAGAAATAGAGGAAGAATTAAGAAAAAGAGGAAAAGAAATAAAAACTAAGATTATAGGGGAAATAGTAATGAAAAAATTAAAAAAATTAGATAAAATAGCTTATATTCGATTTGCTTCAGTTTATAGAGAATTTAAAGATATAAGTGATTTTAAAAATGTAATGAAAGAGGTATAAAATGGGAATTGAAAAAATAATAAAAAGAGACGGTAGAATAGAAAAATTTGATCAGGAAAAAATAACCAATGCAATAAGAAAAGCAGTAAAAGCAGTTGGCGGAACAGATTTAGAAAAGAGACCTAAATATCTTTCAGATTTAATTGTTAAAGAAATAGAAAAAAATATAGTAAGTAAAGGAAGAATACCACAAGTAGAAGAAGTACAAGACATTGTAGAAAAAATTTTAGTTGAAAATGGGCATTATCAAACAGCAAAAGCCTATATTTTATATCGTAATACACATAAAGAGCTAAGAGAATTAAAAGGACTTTTTGATACAATAGAGGTGGTAGATGAATATCTTAATGGACAGGATTGGACAATAAGAGAAAATTCAAACATGGGTTTTTCACTTCAAGGATTAAATAATTTTATTTCAAATAAAATAGTTCCAAAATATTGGTTAAGAAAAATTTATCCAGAAAAAATAAGAAAAGCCCACGAAAATGGAGATATTCACATTCATGATCTAGGAATTCTAGGACCTTATTGTGTTGGTTGGGATTTAGAAGATTTATTAATTACAGGAATAACAGGTGTACCAGGAAAAGTCGAAGCTTCTCCGGCAAAACACTTAAGAACAGCTTTAGGGCAAATATGTAACTTTCTTTATACATTACAAGGAGAAGCTGCTGGTGCTCAAGCCTTTTCAAATTTTGATACATTTTTAGCTCCATTTGTAAGAAAAGATAATTTAAGTTATAAAGATGTTAAACAATGTTTACAAGAATTTTTATTTAATTTGAATGTACCAACAAGAGTAGGTTTTCAAACTCCTTTTACAAATATAACTTTAGACTTAAAAGTACCACAACATATGAAAGATAAAGCAGTTATAATCGGAGGAAAATTAGAAAATTTAGTTTATAAAGAATTTCAAGAAGAAATGAATATGATAAATAAAGCATTTGCAGAATGTATGTTAGAAGGAGATGCAAAGGGAAGAGTTTTTACTTTTCCTATTCCAACATACAATATAACTAAAGATTTTGATTGGCAAAATACTAGTTATGATTTAATTTGGGAAATGACAGCTAAATATGGAATTCCTTACTTTTCAAATTTCATAAATTCTGATATGAAACCAGAAGATGCAAGAAGCATGTGTTGTAGATTAAGACTAGACAAAAGAGAATTAAGTAAAAGAGGGGGAGGTTTATTTGGTTCTAATCCATTAACAGGATCTATAGGAGTAGTTACTATTAATCTTCCACGTATAGGTTATCTTTGCAAAGATGAAAAATCTTTTTTTACTAGATTAGAAGAATTAATGGAAATTTGTAAGGATAGCTTAGAAATAAAAAGAAAAGTAATAGAAAACCTTACAGAAAAAGGATTATATCCTTATTCAAAATTTTATTTAAGAAATATAAAACAAAGATTTAATGAATATTGGAAAAATCATTTTTCTACTATAGGAATTTTAGGAATGAATGAAGCAATAATGAACTTAATGCCTAATGAAAATATCGCAACAGAAGAAGGAAGAAAATTCGCAATAAATGTTCTAGATTTTATGAGAGAGAAATTAAGAAAATATCAAGATGAAACAAATAATTTATATAACTTAGAAGCAACTCCTGGAGAAGGAACTACATATAGATTCGCAAGAATAGATAAAAAAAGATTTCCAGATATAATAGTAGCAAATGAAGAAGCTGTGAAAAAAGGTTATGCACCTTATTATACTAATTCTACACAACTTCCTGTAAATTATACAGATGATATTTTTGAAGCTCTTACATTACAAGATGATTTACAAATAAGATATACTGGTGGAACTGTTTTTCACTGCTTTGTTGGGGAAAAATTAAAAGGAAATGACGTTAAGAATTTAGTTAAAAAAATAGCAGAAAATTTTAAACTACCTTATTTTACTATAACACCAACTTTTTCTGTTTGTCCAGAACACGGCTATTTATCAGGAAAACATGAAATATGCCATAAATGTATGAGCATAGGGAAAAAAACAGAAACAGAAGTATATTCAAGAATAGTAGGTTATTTAAGACCTATACATCAGTGGAATGATGGAAAGCAAGCAGAATTTTATGATAGAAAAATGTTCAATATTTATAAATGAAAATAAAAAGAATTTTTAGATAAAAATGAGAATAATAGGTTTAGAGAAAAATTCTTTTATAGATTATTCTGGTAAATGTTCCCTTGTTATTTTTACTAAAGGCTGTAATTTTAATTGTCCTACTTGTCATAATAAAATTGCTGTAAAACCAAATAAAAGAACAAATTTAATAAAAGAAGAAGAAATTTTTTATTATTTAGAAAAAAGAAAAAAATTTATTGATGGTTTAGTTATTTCTGGTGGAGAACCAACTATACAAAAAGATTTAATTTCTTTTTTAGAAAAGTGTAAAAAAGAAAAAATACAAATAAAATTGGATACAAATGGCTATAAACCAGATATTTTAGAAGAAATTTTAGAGAAAAATCTTGTAGATTATGTTGCTTTAGATATTAAAGGGCCTAAAAATATTTATTCAGATTTAGTAGGAATTAACATAGATATTAAAAGAATTGAAGAAAGTATAAAAATAGTAAGCAAATTTTCAGAATACGAATTTAGAACAACTATCGTACCTATAAAAAGGAATAAAGATTATATTTCTTGGATGAAAATTGAAGAATTAAAAGATACTTTAGAATGGGTTTATAATATAATAAAAAATAAAGAATCAAAATATTTTCTACAAAAATTTTTTTCAAGAGAAGAAAAACAAATGTTAAATAAAAATTTCTCTTTAAATTATTTATCAAAAGAATTACATGAAACTCCAAATTATTTAATAGAAGAAATGAAAAAAATAGCAAAGAAATATTTTCCAAAAATAGAGATAAGAGATTAATCTTTAAAATAAAAACAAAGATTTTTTAAATATAGTATTTTTATTTTTTATACCAATTTAATGAAGGTCCCGTAGCTCAGCCCGGTTAGAGCACTGGCCTTTTAAGCCAGGTGTCGGGGGTTCAAATCCCCTCGGGGCCATTTTTATAATCCTTTTATAATTTTCTTAAAAAACGAGCTCTGGCGTATTAAAGGGTCATTTTAAAATCACCTCTCTTTTTGTCGAATTCGGATTATTGAGACTTTGTTTTAATAAGCTCAGCCACACCTTTTTCATATTTGGAAGCAGGATATATTGGCCAGAATATTGTTTTAGCAGCTGCAGAAAATAATATAGGGGCATGTCCTGTTAGCGGTTTGTAGATGATACGTTAATAAAAATATTAGATTTGACAGAAGGGGAAATACCAGTTTATACAATAAGTTTAAGGAAAAAGAAATAATTATAAATATCTTCTTTTTAATAAATTTATGGAAGTTGATATAATTAATATTTTTAATTCAAATAAAAAAATTTCTGTGAAAATAGTTAATTTATTGGACAAATCAAAACTCTTAAATGATAAAGAGAAATTTTTTGATAGTTTATTAGATGATATAAAAAATGATGGAGAAAAAAATCACGTAGGAGGATTTTTAAATGAAAACTTATTAAAAAACCAGTTAGAAAGAGAAATTTTTGACAAAAGAATAATTAAAGTTTCAATAAATACGTATAAAAAACTAAAAATTAAAGATATAAAACATTTAATAAAAGAAGTTATTAGTCATGTTAAAGCTTTTTTAAATTCTAAAAAAATTTTAGTTTATGTTTTTCCTACATTTTCGAACTTTATAATCAAAAAAATGAATGGTTGTAGTGGCTTTCTTGCTTACAAAAACATTATTCATATTTATTTATACCCGACAAAAAACTGGAAAACAAACTTTAAATGCACTCTTTTACACGAATTTGCTCATTGTATACAACCTTACTATTCTTATAAAATGAACCTTTTCGATCATCTAATTGCTGAAGGTTTAGCAGAACATTTTCAAATGGCCTTTACTAAAAAAAGAAATGCTATTTATTATACTTCTAAAGATAACAAAAAAATGGAGGCTTCTGTTTTGACTTTTGGTATTGGTTTACAAAGAATCCTATTTTCTATTATAGATTCAAATAGGAATAATAAAAGTATCAATTTTCCGGAAGAAATCAGGCCTTTTGAATATGCTATTGTATTGCACAAAGGGGAACAGGAATTAGCAGAGAGATGCTATTCTTTTTTAAAAGCAAAAAACAAAGATGTTTACATTGATGATAGAGACCTAAATTTTAAAGATAAAATGGATTATGCTGATTTTCTTAATGTTCCTTATAAAATAATTATAGGAAAAAACTCATTAAATTCGAAATTAGAAATTAAAACTTCAAAGGATGTTACTATATATAAGACACTTGAGGAACTAATATGATAAAGCCTAAAAAATTAGAAAAAGGAGATACCATTGCTTTTATTGCCCCAGCAGGTGGTTTAGCGGCATTAGTAAAGCATAGATTAACATTAGCTAAATCTTATTTTGAGAAAAATGGTTATAAAGTAAAAATCTATCCAACTGCATTGAAAAATATTGGCTTTAGTTCTGATACACCAGAAAATAGGGCAAAAGATGTTAATGATTCCTTTTCTAATCCAGATGTAAAAATGATACTATGCACTATAGGAGGAAATTCTTCTCATCAAATTCTAGATATTTAGATTTTGATTTAATAAGAAAAAATCCTAAAATATTTTGTGGTTATTCAGATATAACAACTTTGCATTTTGCATTATATACAAAATGTAATTTTATAACTTTCTATGGTCCAACGGCAATTGCTGAATTTGGAGAAAAAATTAATTTCGAAAAGTATACTGAAGAGTATTTTTTTAAAGCAGTTGCTTCTAATTTACCTATCGGCAAGGTTTCACCATCAGAAAAATGGACTGATTGCAGAAAAGCAAATTGGCTAAAAAAAGAGGATTTACGATTAAAAAGAGAATATAAGAAAAATAAAGGTTATGAGTGGTTAAGAAAAGGAAAAGCTGAAGGAAAAATTATTGGCGGTTGTATTACTTCAATGATGCATACAAAGGGAACTGAATATTGGCCTGACTTTTCAGAAAAAATTCTTCTTTTAGAAACACCTGAAGGAGAATCTTTTTTTAAAGGAGAGCCCTTATCAAACATAGATGGTTTTTTAGCAGATTTAAGGCTACTAGGTATACTTAAAAAAATAAAAGGTCTTATTTTTGGTAGAGGATTTGGGTATTCTGATGACGAGATAGAAAAATTAAAAGAAATAATACTCTTTAACACACGAGGGTTTGACTTTCCAATTTTATACGGATTAGATATAGGTCATACTGATCCAAAAATAACTATTCCTTTAGGAGTAAGCGTTACTTTAGATTCTGAAAAAAACATTTTTTCAATAGATGAATCTGGAGTAAATTGATTTCACGCAACCCCCTTTTTATTGTAAAATCGTGTCCCGCCACCTCCGATTTCTGACTTCTTGCCATTCTAATCTGCCTCTGTAGGGGTTGCCACCGAAAATTCTCCTGTTGTTGCCTTCGTTAAAATTCACAAAACGAAAACAAAAAACCCAATTTGCTTCGCAAACAAAGTCTAACATTGGTTAAGCGGTTTCGCTCGCTACACCCAAAGATTTTTCTAAAAAAACGGGCAGGGGCTTTTTATAATGGACAATTAGTTTTCTAGAAAAAATACTTATATATTTTTCCAATTTTTAACTCTTTTTTATTTCCACTTTTGGAAAAAAAATAAGCGGAATTGATTCCAATTATTTTATTGGAAGAATTTTTTAAATATATTCCCGTTCCTTCTGGAAGACCAATAATTTCCATATCGGTTTCTTCAATAATCTTTAATATCTCTTTATCATATTTTTCTTCATAGTGACAAAATACGCCTCTTTCGTTCAATAAATTCATCCCTTCTAAATCAACTAATTTAAATTTATTTTTATCTAGGGGTCTGGCAGTAATAATGCTTTTTGTTAATATTATCGCTCCGGCACTTATCCCATAAACTACTTTACCTTCTTTGATAAATTTTCTCAATATTTCAATAAAATTAGAATCTTTCAATTCTTTTAATAACCTAAAAGTGTTTCCTCCACCGATAACGATTCCTCTAACATTGTTTAAATCCTTAATTGACTTATCATTTAGAGTCGTCCACATTTCAAAATTACTATGGTTGAAAGGTGAAAATAAATTTTCAATCATCCAATTTAAAGAAGATTGAAATTCTTCTTTTTCCCTTGAATGAGGAATAAAAATTATTCTTCCATTTCCTACACTCTTAAAAAATAACGAGTTTATCTCTTTTATTTGTTCCCCTTTCCCTCCTCCAGATAGTATCAATTCCATATTATAGATTTATTGCGTTTCTATTTTTTTAATCTTTCTATTAACCCTAAAGGCAAATCATACTTTTGGCCTAATTCTTTTTTAGAAACACTAGGCAAAATAATTTTTTTATTTTGTTCTATAGCTATCTTAATATATTCTTCATTTAATAGTTTTGGACTATCAAAGTATCCTGATTTTGTACCTTTTTTTAGTTGATTGAGGTAATTCTCTAAATTAAAGTATTCTCTGCAGTAATTTTGAAGATAATCTTTAAACTCTTTCTCACATTTTTTATATGTTTCTTCTATTCTTTTTATTTCTTCCTCAAATATGGGATTTAATAAATCTAAAAGCCCATCAGTTTGACTTTCTGATGCTCTAATTCTCGCTAAAACCTTTTTGGTTAAATATCTGATTTTGTTCCCTGGTCCTTTTGCTGAAGGAAAAATTCCTTGATTGGATGCTTCATTTAATGTTAGAATATGGTCTCCCACATATTGTGCATCCTCTTTCTGAAGATATGGGAAATTTGAAATTATTTTTTCAGTTATTTTTTTTAATTTTTCAATTTCAAAAACAGAATTATAACCATTGATTACTGCAACTAATCTTTCTAAGGCCATTCCAGAATCAACTAATTTTCTATTTTGAGGATCAATGTACGCTATATTCCACAACTCCCATTCTGTGGGAATATGTCCAATTTCCATTCGCTGCCCCTCTAAAGGGCCATCCTTAATCCTCCAAGACAATTTTGTTGGATCAAGTCTTCTAATTTCTATTCCTAACGAAGAATATCTTTTGGCATTTTCTGAAATCTCTTTTTTGTTATCTGGAACATTTAAAAAAATTTCATTAGGCGGAACCCCAGTCGTAATCAAATAGTCAATCATATAATCTGTGATCTTTGAAAAATTTGTATTGTTAAAAGAAAAAACTTCTAGCATCTTAAAGTTTGTTAAATGTCTAGGGGAATATCCAACTCTATAATCGTTATCCGTTCTTAGACAATTTTGTATTCTTGCTAACTGTTGCATATTGGACTCTTCATTTCCCCTAAATACATTATCATATTTAATTCCCCCACAAATCATAAATAACACGGCCGCACTTTTATTTTCGGGGAGCAGGTTTTCTGATTTTTCAGTGCAAAAACCTAGTTTAGAAAAATAATCCAAGTATTCTACTTCTACTTCTTTTAATTCTTTAATTTTTTTATCCATTCTATAGTGGTATAATTTAGATATATTTATAAATATTCTTATTTTCTTTTAAAATATGGGTATTCCAAGATTAAGATATCAGAATGAAATGTGGGATGTGAATCTACCCTCAATTTTGGCATATACTTTTAAAAAAGAAGATATAGATCTTTTTATTAGAGGCAACTCAATACCCTTAGATTTTGATACTAATTTAACTGAGAGGTGTAACGCTAATTGTAAATATTGTGCAACACAGGGAGGAAAATTGGATGTGAGATTTAATTACGATAATAGTTTACCTAAATTAACAGATGAGCATATTTCAGAGATAATTAAACAATTAAATTTGCTTGGAACAAAGACTTTCTTTTTGTGTAGCAATGGAGAACCCTTACTAAACCCAAAGAGATTTCTAGATATTTTAGATAAAGCGGGCGATAAAGAGATAAATATTATAACATATACCAATGGAATAACATTAAATAAAAATATTTTAAAGGAATTATATAAAAGAAAAGTCAATTTAGTAATAAAATTAGAGTCTTTAAATCCAAGAAAAAACGACGAGATTATCTTTGGCAAGAATGAACCAAAAAACAAGTCTTACAATTATTATAGTTTTAATAATCAAAAAGTACCTCGGGGGATCATTGAAGCATTTGAAGTTTATGGAAGTGACTCTAATTGTTTAGGTATCGAAACAATTATCTTAAAAGACAATATTGATGAAATAATAGACATCCGAAATTGGGTTTATGATTTGGGAAGCAGTCAATTCTTAAAGCATTTATATCCCCTAGGATATGTAAAAATTAGTAGGGAAGAAGTTATGCCAGATAATAAAAAAGAAAAAGATTTAGTACAAAAAATAATCGCTTTCGATTCTAAGTATGGTTTTATCTATCCTTCATTTCAAACGCCCGACCACTATTCTTATGATTCAAGAAGATTTATGAATAATTGTGTGAATATTTATGGTTTTCCTTTTAGAATGTTTGCTCATGAATTTGGAGGAATCTATCAGTCTTCTCAAATAGTTACAAAGAACTTTGGATTTGGAACAGAAAGAATTATCTCTCTTTTTGACTCTAAAGGTAATATTAATATGAAAGAATATTTTAATAAAATTGAAGAACAAATCAAAAATGAATAATCTTTCAAGAATTACATTTGGAACATGGGGATTGCCAGAATGGAAGGATTATTCACAAGATTATTGTAAAGAACTATTTGATTTTGCTTATAGAAATGGAATAAAGAGTTTTGATACAGCATTAGTCTATGGTGGTGGAAGGATGGAACATTTTCTATCTTATCTTCCAAAAGAGTGTTTTATTGCAACCAAAATTCCTGCAAAAAATAAATCAAAAGAAATAATTGATGCCTATGATTCGTTATGGATTAAAAAATGTATAGATCAATCAAGAAAAAGATTGAAAAGAGATTCTTTAGA